>NZ_KB291394.1:0-43562 GCF_000318295.1 Capnocytophaga sp. oral taxon 326 str. F0382 | reverse complement strand
TAATTTCTAATTTCTAATTCCTATCTTGATATACTTTCTTTGGTCATTAAGTTTAACATCTTTCTTTCCTTCCCAAAAAAGCCCTTCAACATTAAAAGAAGCGTAAATATTTCCATTACTGCTAAAAAACAAAGGTGTTTCTTTTGTGTGATAAGGCATCCAATAATTAATTTCTGTTTGAGCTACCATTTCAATAAGAGGAATACTATCTTTTTGGATATTGTACAAAGATATTTTTGTGTAATTCATATATGTGGGGTTCGTTGTACAAAATAAATACTTGAAATCAGGAGAAAGAAAAGGTTCTTGCCCTAATTTTATTGTTTCTTTAGTATCTTTCTCTATCAAAATAAAAAATCCATATGCTACATCTCCTTGGTATGTTATGTAGGCAAGATAACGTTGTAAAGGTGCTATCCACCATACTTTTTCACAATTACTCCATTCTATATTTTCTTTCTCTACTTCATAAGCTTGATGATTGATGTAAAGCACTCCCTCTTTGTAAGTGAAATTTTTTATTGGAGTTCTGAAATCTACTCTATTTTTCAATTCTTTTTGGTACTCTTGCTTTGATATGAGTGAAATAGTAAAATAATCAGATAGATTTTTCCCTTCTTTAGATATATCAAATTCTTTTTCACCTTCTTCTAACTCCTGAACTGCTTCTAAAATCTCTTTTGTAAGTGGGATTTCGTTATATGTACCCATATTTTCTTTCAGTAAATAACAATCCGCAGGTGATTTTATCTTATAGAAATGCTTCGACTCAGCTTCTAATTCTACAAGCTCTCCTAACTCACACTTTAAGTTAAGTTTAGCCGTTGTATCAGGGGCAGAATATATTTCAGTTGTAGGATTTATCACATACAACTCCTTCTGCTCTGGCACAAACGTTTCTACCTGCTTTTCCTCTACCGCAACACTTTCCTCTACTGGCTGTTGCCCTTGAAAGAGATTACAACCAGCAATAATAGTGTTAAAATAAAAGAGATAAAGTATTTCATAGATTAGTTATAATACTATTTACTAATTTCTAATTCCTATCTTGATATACTTTCGCGAAGGATTGTACTTCGTATAATTTATATAAAAGCACGTTTCTTTATTGATAGAAACATAAAGATTCTCTTCCTTATCCCAAAATATATCTTTCCCTTTATCATCATAAGGTGTCCAATGTGAGAGTAGAATATGCAATTTCTTCTCTACTTTAAAAGGTGAAAGACCTTTTATTTCATAAAGAATTATAAAACCTGACATATCCATTCCCTCTATTAAGCAAATGATATGCTTTTTATCAGGTGAAGCATAAGGAAAACCATCTATTTCTATTTGTTTCCCCGTTATTTCATCTATTAAGATATATCTTATCCACCCCAAAGTTGATAGTGAAACCACATATTGCCCTAATGATTCTATATACCCTTCATATTCATATATTTTAGAATCATATTGCTCTTCCTCCAATTCATCTTTGAATTTTACAATCTTATTTTTACAATTAAAAACAAGCGTTTGATTGATTTTAGAGTGCAAAAGGGTATCTTTTTTCAATAAATCAATTCCATTTTCTTGTTCTTTCAAATATTCTTCCTTACCAATAGGTGTTACTGATAAGAATTGTGAGAAATCTGTATGATCTTTTTCTCCCTCTCCATTGATAAAAATGTTATCACATCGTTCCAAAGATTCCTTTGTAAACTCTATTTCTTCACATTTCCCTATATCTTTCTTGAGAAAAAAGAACGTTTTCCCCTCATCTTCTATTCTATAAAAATGCTCTGACTCTCCCGTTATTCTCTGCCAATTCCCAAAATATCCTTCTGCATCTTCTGTAGGAGAATTTATATCAGGAATTCTATACAAAGGTGCCTTATAATTGATTACATAGCCTTCTTTTTTTATAGGCACAAAAGTTTCTCCCTCTTGTTGTATCTGTAAAGCCTCTTCCTGCTTTTCCTCTACCGCAATACTTTCCTCTGCGGGTTGTTTTCCTTGAAAGAGATTACAGCCAGCAAACAATAGTGTTAAAATAAAAGAGATAAAATATTTCATTAGTTGTAATTCGTAACTCGTCATTCGTAACTCGCAACTCGTCATTATTTCACCAGTTTCATTTCGTTTAACAGATAGCCTGCTCCAGCGTATTTATCTATAATGAAAAGCACATAGCGTATATCTACCATTATGTTGCGACATATTTTAGGATCGTAGTGAATATCACTCATTGTGCCTTCCCATACGCGGTCGAAATTGAGCCCGATGAGGTTGCCTTGCGCATCAATAGCAGGACTTCCTGAGTTTCCTCCTGTGGTGTGATTGGTCGCTATAAAGCACACGGGCATTTTGCCATTAACGCCATAGATACCGTAGTCCTTTTTCTCATAGAGTTCACGCAATTTAGCAGGTACATCAAACTCGTAATCGTTCGGTACATATTTTTCCATTACCCCATCTAAATAGGTCATATAATCATAAGTTACAGCATCTAAAGGTGAATAGCCTGCTACCTTGCCATAAGTAATGCGCAAGGTGCTGTTAGCATCGGGGAAGATGCGGTCTTGAGGTTTAGAAAACTCTAAAATAGCTTTCATATAGGTGCGTTGTAGTGCTGTAATTTCATCATCTAAGTTTTGATAAGTAGGCATTACAGTTTCGTAGAAATGAGAGATGATTTGCTCTACAAACTGCACTCCCACATCGTTTTTGAGGCGTTTTTCAAAGGCGTCATCGGGGAGGTTGAGCACTTTATCCATTTCGGCTTTAGAGGCTAAAAACGATTCTTTGTAGAGTTTATCAGCCAAAGTGTGTGCGTCAAATTGCTGAAGATTAGGAGATAGCAAGGCTTTAGGCATTGTTTTAGCATAGTAGCTAATCGCTTGTTCAAACACAGCTTTATCTACATTGAGGTCGTAGTTTTTAAATACAGTTTCAAAGTTGTTTAAAAGGTTTTTTTTGCGATTAGCGAACGATTGAGTGCCTTTTTCGCGTAGTGCATTGCGAAGTTGGAGTATTTTGTAACCATTGGCATTCAGGTCGATATTGCGCATAGCGAGTTCCGAGTGGAGGTCGGCTGCTAAAGCGTAATCTTGAATTTGAGTGTATTTTTCAGCAAATTGAGGTAGAATATGTCCGTATTCAGCAGTTTTACCGCGTTTTTCAACTTCTTTTATGAATTTTTGTTCTTGAGCGCGCTTGATAGCCACAGCGTTCGATTTTTTCAAACCTTGAGTTTCGCCTATCCATTTTTTCCAATAGTTAGCAACACTGGCATATTTAGAGGCATATTTAATTTTTATTTCGTTATTGGCGCGCATAAATCCGTCTTGGGTTTTGAGAATCACATCGCGAATGCCTATTTTAGCAGGGTTGAGTACATTCACAATTTGTTCTACAGCTACGGCAGGAAGGTACTCTTCAGTACGACCAGGATAGCCAAAGACCATTGTGAAATCACCTGCTTTCACGCCTTTGAGCGAGATGGGGAAGAAGTGTTTAGGGCGATAGGGTACATTGTCTTTGGAGTATTCGGCAGGGCGGTTGTTTTTGTCGGCATAAACGCGGAAGAGAGAAAAATCACCCGTATGGCGAGGCCACACCCAGTTATCGGTATCTGAACCAAATTTGCCAATAGAGGAGGGGGGAGCGCCTACTAAGCGTACATCTTTAAAAGTTTCAACTACAAAAAGGATATATTGGTTACCCTCATAGAATGCGCGAATGCGGTTTTCTTGCCAACTTTCTTTAGGGGAGTTTTGTACTAAAGAAGCAATATTTCTTTGTATTTGGGCATTGCGTAGGGTTTCGTCGTTGAGGTTTTGAGTATCGGCGAGTACTTTTTTAGTTACATCTTCAATACGAATGATGAAAGTAACTTCTAAATTCTTGTTAGGCAACTCTTCTGATAGATTTTTAGCCCAAAAACCATTAGTAAGATAGTCGTTTTGTACTGAAGAATGCGCTTGTATTTGTCCGTATCCACAGTGGTGGTTTGTGAGCAAGAGTCCTTGATTAGAAATTATTTCGGCAGTACAACCGCCATTGAAGTGAGGCACAGCATCTTTTAAACTCGATTTGTTGATGTTATAGATATCGGCTACCGACATTTTCATACCTAAGGATTTCATTTCCTTGGCATTCATTCCTTCGAGAAGAGAGGGTATCCACATACCACCTTGTTGAGCTGTTAAAGTAAAAGGTAAGAAGTAAAAGGTAAGAAGTAGTAGAATGAAGTTGATTTTTTTCATAGTATTGATTTAAATTAGTGCGCAAATGTAAGGAATATTTTTCTAATAAATCATTAATTTACAAATTATTTGTATTTTTGCGGATTGAATACTACATAGGTTAATTTTTAATAGTCAATTGTTAATTGAAAAAATATGAATTGGGAAAATTTACTTTCATTAAATAAATACGGGGATATTACTCCACGACCTCGTCTCAAAGAGGACGAAACACGTCTCAGTTTTGATATGGACTACGATCGTGTGGTCTTCTCAAGTGCTTTTCGTAGTCTGCAAGATAAAACACAGGTAATTCCGCTTTCTAAAACAGGTTTTGTGCATACCCGCCTCACTCATAGTATAGAAGTGTCGGTGGTAGGGCGCAGTTTGGGGCGTTCGGTTGGTAAACATCTGCTCAACAAATACCCTCACTTGCGTGAATTAGGGTATCAAACCAATGATTTTGGGGCTATTATTGCAGCGGCAGCCGTAGCTCACGATATTGGCAACCCACCTTTTGGGCATAGTGGTGAAAAAGCAATAGGTGAGTTCTTTCAGTTTAAAAAGGGAACAGCTATCAAGCACCTGCTCAGTGATGCCGAGTATGCCGATTTGTGTAACTTCGAGGGAAATGCCAATGGTTTTAGAATCCTCAACGAAACGCGCTTAGGAGTAGAGGGTGGTTTGCGCCTTACGTATGCTACTTTGGGGGCTTTCACTAAATATCCTAAAGAATCATTGCCTATACGCCCAACCAATAGAATCGCTGATAAAAAATATGGATTCTTTCAAGGTGATAAGGCTTTCTTTAAAGAAGTAGCAGATACTTTAGGGCTCAAATCGAATAGTGAGGCGGGTGAATTGCGTTATGCGCGCCATCCATTGGCTTTCTTGGTAGAGGCTGCCGATGATATTTGCTATACTATTATCGATTTTGAAGATGGTATCAACTTGGGGCTCATCAGCGAAGAAGTAGCTTTAGAATACTTGGGAGCGATTATTGATAATCGTATCAACACTCAAAAATACAGCAAGTTGCAAACAAAAGAAGAGCGCATTGCCTATTTACGTGCGGTCTCCATCGGAGCATTGGTGCAAGATGCTACCGATATTTTCTTACAGAATGAAGAGGCAATTCTCGCAGGTGATTTTCATCAATCCTTATTATACAATAGTAAATACCGTCACCAAATCACCGATGTAATCGATTGCAGTGTAGAACACATCTATCAATCGGATGAAGTAGTAGAGAAAGAAGTATCGGGTTATGTGATTTTACAACATCTATTAGACATCTTTTTTACAGCAATTATCAATCGTGAGAATGGACGAGAAACCTCATTTGATAAACTTTTGCTCAAAAAACTACCTGAAAAATACCGCAAAGAGGGGTCGATATACGACAAAGTGATGGGTATTACCTGCTATGTAGCAAGCCTTACCGATAGCAATGCACTCGAATTGCACTTAAAAACTGCCAGTCGCACCTCAAATATGTAATAATACAAAACGTTCATTATCAGTAATATTTGAAAAAAGTTTTAAAAAAAATAAAAAAAAGTCTTCAAAAAATTTGCAGGTATTGAAAATAGTTGTACTTTTGCAACCGCAATGAAGAAATGAATTGCACAATTTATTGATAAATGGTCTGGTAGTTCAGCTGGTTAGAATACATGCCTGTCACGCATGGGGTCGCGGGTTCGAGTCCCGTCCAGACCGCTTCATAAGATTTAGTTGTGTTGTTTTGTGTAAATATTTTTACACGGGTTTATAGTAAACCAATGAAAGCTTTCCTTTCTCCAAGGAGAGCTTTTCTTATTTTAACATCAATACATCAAAAATTAGCAAATTAGAAATTTGAAAAACAGCCGGTGCGGATCGCACCAAATTATAATATGATCAAGCTCATTGTTTCCGACATAGATGGTACTTTGGTGAATAACCAAAAGGAAATCCCTAATAGTTTTTGGGATGTGTTCAAAACTATTGAACAGAAAGGTATTCTTTTTTGTGCAGCAAGTGGCAGACAGTTGCAGAGTTTGCACGAACTCTTTGCGCCTATCAAAGAGCGCATTGCCTATGCTCCCGATAATGGCGCATCGCTCATCTATCAGGGAAAAACGCTTTTTGAGCGACCTATCGCTTTTACTTCTTTCTTTCCTATCTTGCGCACTTGTAACGAAATTCAGCAGATAGGCGTAGCCCTTTGCGGCAAGAAGAGTGCTTATATAAAAACCGATGATGAGTGGATTTTTGATGAGATTGCTCGTCATTATCCTGCCCATACTCGTGTAACCGATTTTGTAGCTATCGATGACGAAATTTTTAAAATAACCGTCTGTGACAGAGGTATTTCTCGCCTCAATTCCTTTCAGTATCTTAAAAAATATGCTAATGAGTTTAATGTAGTGGTATCGGGTGAGATATGGCTGGATATCACGGGTAAAGATGTGAATAAAGGTGATGCTATTGCGCACTTGCAATCACAACTGAACATCACTCCTGATGAAACTGTAGTATTTGGTGACCATTTAAACGATGTAGAGCTCATTCAGTGCGCTACTTATAGTTATGCAATGCTCAATGCGCAAGAGGAACTCAAAGCACTTGCAAACTATGTAACCGAATATGACAACAATCACGCAGGTGTAGTGCGTACCCTCGAAAAATTATTGCAATCATAAACCTAAAAATATATTACAATGGACCACAATAAAACAATTTTCATCGAAACCTATAAAGTGCGTAGCACTCAAGTGAATTTAAACAATCAGTTAGGACTATATGGGCTATTAGGAATGCTCCAAGATATCGCTGCCGAGCACGCTGCTTATTTAGGATTCGGTTACAAACAATTAGTGCAAAAAGGCTTCTTCTGGGCACTGATTCAGCAAAAACTCAAAATGAACTACTGGCCTCAGTGGAATGAGCGTATCACTGTGAAAACTTGGTCGTTACCAGTGCAAGGAGTCTATGCTTTCCGCGAGTTTGAACTCTATTACAACGACCAAAAAATAGGCGAATGTGCTAGCACTTGGATTACAATGGACATAGCCACCCGCCGCCCTATAGAACTTACTGAACAACAAGAAATTTTCCACCCGCGTACCGATGGAGGTCTTAATTTTCGCACTGAACGCATTGCGTTACCCGATGATATGCAACAAGTTAATCAATTCAAGGTACGTGTGAGTGACCTTGATATGAATGCTCACGTGAACAATGTGAAATACACTCAGTGGGCATTGGATATGATGACTGAACGCAACCACCGTGAGTTTACAATCAAAGAGTACGATATCAACTTCCTTTCCGAAACTTTTATGGGCGATGAGATGCAAGGCTTTAAGAGCAAAGGTAGGTATTTAGATGATGCTCATAATTTAGTAGAACTTTATCACTATGCTCAAAAAGTAGGAGCTTCTAAACCTGCTTTTATCTCACATTGGATAGCTGAAAGAATTTAACAAAAAACAACAAATATGAAACCAGCTATTATCATCACCCTCACTGCTCTACTTTTGGGTGCTTGTCAAAGCACTCAGTACCTCCCTACAACTACTCAATACACAATCAATCAAACTGTTGATAAGGAATTGTACATCTCCAATCACGACCAAACTAACCCTAAAAAAGTGGCGTTCTACTACGAAAATCTACACAATATAGTAATCGATGGCAAAGGACAGAATCTAGTGTTTCACGGTACAATTTTGCCTTTTGTAGTGAAAAACTGTAGCAATCTCACTCTTCGTAACTTCTCAATAGATTTTGCGACCCCTTACCTCCGACAGTTACAAATTACCGAGGTAGATAGCCTCCACAATAGTGTAAAGGCGCGTTTATACCCCGAAGGCAATTATAAAATTCACGATAATAAACTCTCTTTCACAGGCGAAGACTATGAAGAAAAACCTTTTGGAGGAATGGTTTTTGCCTCAAATAAACACTTGGCTTATCGCCGTGCCGATGTCCCTTTTTCTCCTACCAAAATTGTTGAACTTGCTCCTAACGAATTTTATATAGAGGGAATGGGCAAATCGCCTTTTCTACAAGTAGACGAGCGCTTTGTGTTGCGCACTTATTCCCGTCCCACACCTGCTATTTTTGTAACCGAAAGCAAAAATATAACTCTTGAGAATATCACAGTACACAATGTGCAAGGGATGGGGCTGTTGGCTCAACTCACTGAAAATATGACTCTTGATAAGTTTCGAGTAGCGATAGAGGAAGGGAGTGAACGTTTTTTTCCCACCCAAGCCGATGCTACGCATTTTTCAGCTTGTAAAGGAAAAATACGCTCAGTAAATGGTTTGTATGAAGGTATGGCTGATGATGCTATCAATGTGCACGGCACTTACTTGAAAGTCATTACTCGTGAAAATGATTATACCATCAAAGCGCAATATATGCACCCTCAGTCGTGGGGATTCCTTTGGGGAGAAGTGGGTGACCAAGTGCAATTTGTCGCTGCTAAAACAATGGAAACTATAGGTGATAAAACTTATAAAATTCACCAAATAAAATCTGTTGATAAACCTACTGAAGTAGGGGCTAAAATATTTGAAATCACTTTCGATAAACCTTTACCTGCTGAGGTAAACCCCGATACGCCTTGTGGGGTAGAAAATCTTACTTGGACGCCTAAAGTGCTTTTCAAAAACAACATTGTGCGCAACAATCGGGCACGAGGGGCACTTTTTAGTACCCCTAAAAAAGTGGTGTGCTGTAACAATCTATTCGACCATACTCACGGGGCTGCTATCTTGCTCTGTGGCGATTGCAATGGTTGGTACGAAACGGGCGCTTGCCGCAATGTGAGCATCAAAAACAATCGTTTTATAAATGCACTTACTGCCAACTATCAGTTCACGAATGCTATTATCTCTATCTACCCCGAAATCCCTAACTTAGAGGCTCAACAAAAATATTTTCACTCTAATATATGCATTGAGGATAATGTTTTTGAAACTTTTGACGAACCCATTCTTTACGCCAAATCAGTAAAAAATCTTATCTATCGCAATAATAAGATTATCAAAAATGAGGAGTTCAAACCGTTTCATTGGAATAAAGAGCGCTTTAAGTTGGAACGTGTTAAAAATGTAAAGATACAGGATTAGAGAATTAGAAAATTAACAAATCTATTATTATGAAACTATATTATGTACTACTGCTTTTAGCTTTTCCTCTTTCAGCACAAATAAATGTAGTGCCACAGCCTAATGAAGTGCATTACTATAAAGGCAGTTGTAAGGTGAATACCCCCATTACTTATATAACAGAACCTACTATTGCCAATCCCGAAGGCTATCAGTTAGTTATTCAACCTCGAAAAATTATCATTAAGTACAGCACTGAAGCTGGAAAGTACTATGCAACACAAACACTTAGGCAATTGATATTTCAGGCAAAAAAAGAACACAAAGAATCCTTGCTTTGTCTCACCATTACCGATGCCCCTCGTTTTGCCTATCGCGCCCTAATGGTAGACCCCGCGCGTCACTATTGGAAAATAGAGGATTTGAAAAAGTATATCGATGTGATGTCGCAATACAAATTCAACTACTTACATTTGCATCTCAACGACGACCAAGGCTGGCGCATAGAGATTAAAAAATATCCCAAGCTGACAGAAATAGGGGCTAAGCGAACAGATTTTGAAGGAAGCAAGCGCAATAATGAAGGCTTTTATACCCAAGAAGAAATGAAAGACTTGGTGCGGTATGCTTTAGAACGCAATGTGCAACTCATCCCTGAGTTTGATGTGCCAGGGCATAATGATGCCGCAGTGGCAGCTTATCCATTTCTCAGTTGTAACGATACAATTATAGGAGTACGCACTACTGCTGGGGTTTCTAAGAATTTGTTATGTGTATCCAAAGAAGAAGTTTTTACTTTTATAGACGATGTTATCAGTGAGTTATCAGAGGTATTTCCTTGTAAATATTTTCATATAGGTGGCGATGAAGCTCCTTTGGATAAATGGCTTGAAAATCCGAAAGTGCAACAGCTTAAAAAAGAAGTACAAATTACGAACGACCAGCAACTGATGAGTGAGTTTTTCAAAAGGGTAAATGAGTTCTTAGTGAAAAATGGCAAGCAACCTCTCATTTGGATGGAACTCGAAGTGCCTACTTATCCTCAAAATAGTGCTATGTATTTGTGGCGGATGCACACTACCCCTCAGGTGTTAGAACGCGCTAAAAAAGATAATTTCAAAGTAATATGTTCACCGGGAGAGTATGCTTATTTTGATTATCCACAGGCTAAAGACGATTTGCCTAATGTAGACTGGATGCCTACCCTCACGCTACAACAAGTATATGAATTTAACCCCGCTTTTTCTCTCACTCCACAAGAAGAAAAACAGCATATTTTAGGAGTAGAAGCTACCCTATGGGGCGAAAGTGTAAAAGACCTTTTTAGAGCTTTTTATATGACCTATCCGCGCGCCCTCGCCCTCTCCGAAGTAGGTTGGACAAAAATGCAACAGCGTTCTTGGAAGTCGTTTACCAATAGGTTAGAAGGTCAATTGAGTTATTTATTGCAACAAGGAGTCAATTACAGACCTCCTGTGGAGTTATCTCCTTTTTTTCGTCATTCGTATTTCGTATTTCGTAATTATTTATTACTTTTGCCCTCTGTAACAAAAATTTAAACCAATGAATACCGTAAATCGTTTATTCGATATACCTTATTATCAACAATCTAAACACCCTTTAGAGGTCGCTTTTGCTACCAAATACAACGGTGAGTGGGCAAAAACCTCTACCGCTGAATATATCCAAAAAGTGAATACCGTAAGCCGAGGCTTATTGCGCTTAGGCATTGAAAAAAATGATAAAATAGCGGTCATTTCAAGCACTAATCGCACCGAATGGCACGTGCTCGACATCGGGATTTTACAAGTAGGCGCACAGAATGTACCTATCTATCCCACAATCAACTTAGAGGATTTCGAGTATATTCTCAACCATTCGGAATGTAAATACTGTGTCGTTTCCGATAAAGAACTATGGGAAAAAATCTCTTCTATCCAAGATAAATTACCTCATCTAAAAACTATCTTTACCTTCAACGAAGTACCTTATGCTCACCATTGGCAAGAAATCCTCGATTTAGGCGCCGATGAGAGTAATCAATCTGAAGTGGAAACACGCAAAGATAGTATTCAAAAAGACGATTTAGCGACTATCATCTACACTTCCGGCACTACCAGCCGCCCAAAAGGGGTAATGCTCTCTCATTGGAATATCATCTCTAACATACTGAACTGCCAAGACCGTTTGCCTATTAGTGAAGGCTCTACAGCGCTCAGCTTTTTGCCTGTGTGCCACGTGTTTGAACGTATGCTCACCTACTTGTATCAGTACGATTGCCTAAATGTTTATTTTGCCGAATCTCTCGATAAAATCAGTGATAACTTACGCGAAGTAAAACCGCATATCATTACAGTAGTACCCCGACTCATAGAGAAGATTTACGACAAAATCTTCGCAAAAGGGGCAGAACTTAAAGGGATTAAACGCAAACTCTTCTTTTGGGCACTCGATTTGGGCTTCCAATACGAACCTTATGGCGCTAATGGTGCTTGGTATGAGTTCAAACTGAAAATTGCACGCAAACTCATCTTTAGCAAATGGCGCGAAGCCTTAGGTGGACGCATACAAATGATTGTCTCTGGTAGCGCTGCCCTCTCACCGCGTTTGGCTAAGGTGTTCTCTGCCGCAGGACTCAAAATTATGGAAGGTTATGGTCTTACCGAAACCGCTCCCGTTATTGCAGTAAACCGCGAATCGGGAAGATTCTGGAAAATAGGCACCGTAGGGAAACCTATTGTCAATATAGATGTAAAAATTGCCGAAGACGGTGAAATACTTGTGAAAGGCGAAAACGTAATGTTAGGCTACTATAAAGACCCTGAGCAAACAGCTGAAAACATCACCGATGGATTCTTCCACACAGGCGATATAGGCGAGCTTGACGCTGATGGCTTCCTTAAAATCACCGACCGCAAGAAGGAAATCTTCAAAACTTCAGGCGGTAAGTACGTATCACCTCAGCTAATAGAAAACCAATTGAAACTCTCTCGTTTCATCGAGAATGCAATGGTAGTAGGCGAAGGTGAAAAGATGCCTGCTGCTATTATTCAGCTCAACTTCCCATTTGTAAAAGAATGGGCACGCCGCCACAAAGTACAATTAGGTAAAACCAACGAAGAGATTATACAAAATCAAGCCGTTCACAATCGTATTGCCCAAGAAGTCGAAAAAGTAAACAGCCATCTCGGAAAGTGGGAACAAGTAAAACTTTTTGATTTCACCCCCGATGAATGGACAATAGATGGTGGTCACCTCACCCCTACCCTCAAACTTAAACGACGTGTTATTAAAGAAAAATATATAGACATTTACAACAAGTTCTACAACAAGTGAGAGAAATAACCGATATTACTACTTTTACTACCCAGCAGCCTACGGTGCTCACCATAGGTACATTTGATGGTGTGCATTTAGGACATCAAAAAATTGTTGAAAGAGTTGTAACAACCGCACACCAAGAAGGGCTTTTGGCTACTGTATTCACTTTTTTTCCGCATCCGCGAATGGTAGTGCAACACGACAAAGGCTTAAAACTCATTCACACTTTGGAAGAGAAAAAGCAACTACTCCAGCAATTAGGGGTCGATTTGCTCGTCGTGCAACCTTTTAATGAGGCTTTTGCCCAACTTACTGCCGAAGAGTTCGTAAGTACTATCTTAGTACAACGCCTCAACGTAAAGAAAGTGATTATCGGTTACGACCACCGTTTTGGGCGCAATCGCACAGCCAATATAGACGATATGCGTTTATTTGGTGAAAAGTATGGATTTGCTGTAGAAGAAATATCGGTGCAAGAAGTAGATGAAGTATCGGTAAGTTCCACCAAAATCCGAGAAGCGTTGAATAAAGGCGATGTTACCACTGCCGAGCATTACCTCGGGACTCCTTACAGCCTCACAGGCACGGTAGTACACGGATTTAAATTGGGGCGCACCTTAGGCTACCCTACTGCTAATATACAAGTAACCGAAGACTACAAACTCATTCCCAAAGATGGCGTATATGCCGTGTATAGCTACATTGGCGGTCGTAAAGTCTATGGAATGATGAGCATTGGCAAGAACCCTACTATCAAAGGAAAAGGAGCGTCTATCGAGGTGTATTTCTTTGACTTCAACGGCGACCTTTACGACCAAAAACTCACCATTGAGTTTGTACAATACCTACGTGAAGAACAGAAATTCGATACTATCGACCTCCTTAAAAAACAATTACAAGATGACGAAACAGCAGCGCGCAAAGCAATTGCGGTATGACAAAGCCTATATGCGTATGGCAATGGAATGGGCTAAACTCTCCTATTCACAACGCAAGCAAGTAGGTGCTATAATGGTAAAAGACCGTATGATTATTTCTGACGGTTATAATGGTACACCCACCGGTTTTGATAACTGTTGTGAAGATGAGGAAGGCAATACTCACTGGTATGTATTGCACGCCGAAGCCAATGCAATAATGAAAGTCGCCTCGTCTACACAATCGTCAGAAGGAGCAACGCTCTATATCACAATGTCACCTTGTAAAGAGTGCAGTAAACTCATCTACCAATCGGGTATCAAGCGCGTGGTGTATAAGGAAGGCTATCGCGACAACGAGGGCTTAGCTTTTCTCGAAAAAGCAGGTGTAGAAGTCGTCCATTTAGAAGATATAAGTGAATAAAAAAATAAAAATAAGTGCTATTTCTTTGGTAGTTAGAAAATATTTACTACCTTTGCGCCCGAAAAAATTCGTACATAATAATCATTAAATTAATATTGGAATGTATTTAACTAAAGAAGTAAAAGCGGAAATTTTTAAAAAGTACGCAGGTTCAGAAACCAACACTGGTTCAGCAGAAGGGCAAATCGCTCTTTTTACCCTTAGAATCAATCACCTTACAGAACACTTAAAGGTAAATCGCAAAGATTTCAATACCGAGCGTTCATTGGTGAAATTGGTAGGTAAACGCAGAAGTTTGCTCGATTATTTGAAAAATAACGATATCGAGAGATACCGTGCGATTATCAAAGAACTAAACATCAGAAAATAAGCAATACTAAGGAGGCTTTGTGCCTCCTTTTGTTTATTACAGCAGTTTTTCATTGGTTAATCCCTAAAGCCCTCAACACAACAATTATTAATTTATTAATTCACAAAAAGAATGATTCCAGAAGTTAAAAAAGAAATCATCGATTTAGGCGATGGTCGTACCATCTCTATCGAAACTGGCAAGTTGGCTAAACAAGCCGACGGCGCTGTTGTGGTGCAAATGGGCAATGCGATGCTATTGGCAACCGTAGTATCGGCTAAAGAAATCAATCCTGAAACTGACTTTTTACCTCTTACAGTAGACTATCGTGAGAAGTTTGCAGCGGCAGGTCGTTTCCCTGGGGGCTTCTTCAAACGCGAAGCACGCCCTAGCGATCAAGAAATCTTGACAATGCGCTTGGTTGACCGCGTATTGCGCCCGCTATTCCCCAAAGATTATCACGCTGAAACACAAGTGATGATCCAGCTTATCTCTCACGATGAGAATGTAATGCCCGATGCTTTAGCAGGTCTTGCTGCTTCTGCTTGTTTGGCTGTGTCTGACATTCCGTTTGATGGTCCTATTTCCGAAGTACGCGTAGGTCGTGTGAACGGTCAATTTATCGTAAACCCAAGTCGTGAACAATTAGAAGCTTCTGACATCGATATTATGGTAGGTGCTTCTAAAGATTTTGTGGCAATGGTAGAAGGTGAAATGGACGAGGTGAGCGAAAAAGATATGGCTGAAGCTATCAAATTTGCACACGAAGCTATCAAACCTCATATCGAAGCGCAATTGCGTTTGGCTGAAAAAGTAGGTAAAACTGAAAAACGCACCTACGATCCTGAAGTAGAAAACGAAGAAGTAAAAGCAAAAGTTTACGATTTTGCTTACAATAAATGTTATGCTATAGCCAAAGAAAACACTACTAAACAAGAACGCGGTGAAAAGTTCGCCGCAGTAAAAGAAGAGTGTTTGGCGCTCTTTACTGAAGAGGAATTAGAAGAGCTTACTCCTATCATCACTCGTTATTTCGGAGATGCTGAAAAAGAAGCTGTTCGTAACCTTATCTTAAACGAAAATATCCGTTTAGATGGTCGTAACACTACTCAAATACGTCCTATTTGGTGTGAAGTAGGCTACTTGCCGTCAGCACACGGTTCATCTATCTTTACACGTGGTGAAACCCAGTCTCTTACTACCGTTACCTTAGGAACTTCACGCGAAGCAAACGTAATCGATTTACCTTCAGAACAAGGTGAAGAACGTTTCTACTTGCATTACAACTTCCCTCCTTTCTCAACAGGTGAAGCACGCCCATTGCGCGGAACATCACGCCGTGAGATAGGTCACGGTAACTTAGCACAACGCGCCCTCAAACGTATGATCCCTGAAGATTGCCCTTATACCGTTCGTGTAGTTTCTGAAATCTTGGAATCTAACGGTTCTTCTTCAATGGCAACTGTGTGTGCAGGTACTTTAGCCTTGATGGATTCAGGGGTACAAATGGTAAAACCTGTATCGGGTATTGCTATGGGACTCATCACCGATGGCGAGCGTTATGCAGTACTTTCCGATATCTTAGGTGATGAAGACCACTTAGGGGATATGGACTTCAAAGTAACCGGTACAGCCGATGGTATTACCGCTTGCCAAATGGACATCAAAATCAAAGGTCTTTCTTACGAAATACTCGAAAAAGCTTTGAACCAAGCCCGCGAAGGACGTATGCACATCTTAGGCAAAATCACTGATACTATTGCCAAACCTAACCCAACAGTGAAACCTCACGCACCTAAAATTGTTAAGATGGATATGCCTAAGGAATACATCGGAGCATTTATCGGTACGGGTGGTAAGAACATTCAAGATTTGCAAGCGCGCACAAATACTACTATTGTGGTAGAAGAAGTGGGCGAATTGGGCATCATAGAAATCTTAGGTACCGACGAAGCTGGTATTCAAGAAGCTATTGAGGCAGTAAACGCAGTGAAATTTGAACCTGTAGAAGGAGAAACTTACACTGTAAAAGTAGTGCGCTTGGTAGAATTTGGGGCTTTTGTAGAGTTTGTTCCTGGTAAAGACTCTTTGCTCCACATCTCTGAAGTATCTTGGGATAGAATCGACAAAATAGAAGATGCTCTTAAAGAAGGTGATATCATAGAAGTGAAATACCTTGGCATCGACCCTAAAACCAAGAAAACAAGAGTATCACGCAAAGCCTTGTTGCCACGTCCACCACGCGAAGAGCGCCCTGACCGTCCAGCGAGAGAAGACCGCCCAAAATCAGATAAACCTTACAACGGTAAACCTCGCAACGACCGCCCTAAAGGACACAATAATAACCAAAAACCACGTCAAGAATAGCAAAAAACTTTGTCAAAGTCTCAAAATTTAACAAAGCCTATCATAGAATTTTTGTATTCATAATATTTTTTAAACCGAAGATTTGGTACTTTTATAGTATAAAGTTTTCGGTTTTTCTTTTTTTTAGTATCTTTGCCTTCAGATAAAAGATTTCAAAAATGAAACCCTTTCTAATTTCAATAATAACTGATGTGATTGATGCGCCTATAACATTGGTATATAATATTGTTACTGATAACAATAACTTTCAGTGGCGAAAGGAAGTGGAGAATATTGAGTTATTAGAAGACGGATTTATTGAATATTACAAAGGCGGAGGACACACACTTTTTAACAATATTCAAAAGAAAGAAAATGAGTATTATGCCTTTACAATGCAACACAAACTTTTCTATGGAGAATGGGAAGGAAAGTTTGAATCGTATAACGGAGGTACTAAAGTTTGCTTTCAAGAGAAAATACATATCAAAAACTTCTTTTTAAGACTCATAGCGCCTCTCTTTTGGAATTTAAAACGGACACAACAAAACTATATTACCGCATTAAAAGCAGAAGTATATGGAAACAAATAAATATATACATTTGTGGTTACCTATAATGGGACTACACGCTTTACATCAAGTAGAAGAGAGTATTTCATTCTGGCAATGGTATATTGACTTTGTAGATAAGATACCCCAATGGTTGCAACTCCCCAGAATTGCTGAGAATGCTCATTTAGCTAATGAACACCCTGAATATTTTATAGGAGCTTCTATAGGACAACTCGTTTTGGTAGTGGTCATTGCTTTTTTATGTCGAAAGAACGAAAAAGCTACAAGAATTGCTCTTGGGATATACCTCGCAGGATTGACTTTCTTCTTGGTATGGCATATCTTGGTAAGCTATTTCACCCATTCTTATTCTCCCGTAATGGTAAGCTGCCTCATAGGGGTTTATCTCATTCCAAAATGGGGGTATATGTTGTTTAAAAGATAGAAACCAATGACTATTTCAGAAATTATACAAACTTACAGAGTACTTGGTTTAGAATCCTCGTTGAATTATAATGAATTCAACAAGATTCTTATTACCAGTCACTCTACCCGTATAGAAGGCTCTACTTTAACTTTAAACGAAACTCGCGTACTGATTGAAGAAGGCAACACTCCTAATGGTAAGCCTCTATTGTTTGCCAATCAAACTAAAGATCATTATGAGGCATTGAATTTTGTACTAAAAGAAGCTACACAACAACGACTTCTATCAGTAACTTTTATTCAGGAAATAGCTGCCAAAGTGATGAAAACTACAGGAGAAGTGCTTACTAATGCCTTAGGTACTGTAGATGCCAGCAAAGGTGAATTGCGTAAGGTGAGAGTAACCGCAGGAGGTGTATCGTTTATGAGTTTTGAAAAAGTACCGGCAGCATTAGAGCAGTTAGTAAAAAAACTAAATGAACTACTCCCTAAGCAAACTACCGAAGAAGCTCAATTAGCACTGTCATTTTATGCTCATTATGAGTTAGTGAATATTCACCCTTTTCTCGACGGCAATGGCAGAACCTCCCGCCTACTGATGAACTTTATTCAGCAGTGGTATGGTTTGCCTTTGGGGATTGTATTCGCAGAAGATAAAGCTGCTTATTACGAGGCTTTGAACTCTGTGCGAACGAACGAAAACTTTGAGGCATATAATGCTTTTATGTTCAGTCAGTACGCTAAACATTTGCAAAATGAGATTGCTAAAGAAAAGGAATTTCGAGAAAAAGAAGACAAAACCATAGAATGGAAATTTTAAAATAAATATGAAGAAAATTGATAAACTATATGAGCAATGGCAAGCTCTGCAACCTTTAAGAGAGAACAAACAACACTTGCTCTGCTAATATATGGTGCTATGGTGGATAACACATCACTTCTTGAAGTCTCTCCTCAACAAAATAGAAAATATATGAACAATACAGATAAAGAACAATGGTTTTGGAATATTATAGCTAATGCTAAAGAAGATAGAGAGCTATTGCGAACTATTCTTATGGAATTTAGCAAGGATAATATCGTTGCATTTCAAGAAATTTTTGTAGATTTGGCAGCTGAATTGCAATGTGAACCCTTTACCAATTATATTGAAGAATCTGAAGATGGTGTGGAAGATGTGTCACATTGGGTAGTGAGCAAAGGTAGAACATATTATGAGAAAATACTCAAACATCCTGAGCTAATACCCTATAGTATAAAAGGAAATGATAGTGATACTATTCTTTATGGAATTGCCGATGAAGTATGTTTAGACAAATATAATGATGTAACAGGTATTTATTGATAATAGGTTCAACTCTTGATTTGTGATTTTAGATAATAATAGATAAAAAAGATAACGAAAAATAGAAAAACAACTATGAAAAAATGGATTATAGGAGCGGTCATAGCCGCTGTAGCCGCTGTAGGCTTCTTTATTTATCGCGCTGTATTGGTAGGCAATACAGCTTTTCAAACCCAAGAAGAAATAGTATATATCCCTACAGGAGCTGATTTTAGCGAGGTATTACACCTGATAAGTCCACTACTGAAAGACCCTACCTCTTTTACTCAAGTAGCCAAACGTATGGGCTATGCCGATAAAGTTAAAGCAGGTAAATACATCATCAAAAAAGGGGCTACCAATATAGATATCGTACGCACACTTCGCAATCGCAATACTCCTGTAAAACTCAAATTTAACAATCAGGAGCGATTAGAAGACTTTGCTGGGCGCATTGCTGCTCAAATAGAACCCGATAGCGCTACTCTAATGCGCGCTTTCTTAAACCCTAACTTCCTCAAAGAAAACGGTTTCACCGATGCTACTGCATTGGCGATGTACATTCCTAATACCTATGAGTTTTATTGGAATACCTCGGCAGAAGAATTTCGCGACCGTATGCTCAAAGAGTATGAACGTTTTTGGACGCCTGAACGCAAAGCTCAAGCACAAAAGCAAGACCTTACGCCTATAGGGGTCAGTATATTGGCTTCTATCGTACAAAAAGAAACTGCTAAAGTTGATGAGCGCCCACGCATTGCCGGAGTTTACCTCAACCGCTTGCATAGCAATATGATGTTGCAAGCCGACCCTACTGCTATTTTTGGTTACAAAAACCATCTGGGAGACTACACACTCGTTATCAAACGCGTTACAGGACTGCATACAAGTTTGGAAAATCCTTATAATACCTATCAAAATTACGGTTTACCTATAGGTTTGATCACTATGCCCGATATTTCGTCTATCGAGGCGGTACTCAATCCCGAACAACACGATTATTTCTTCTTTGCTGCCGATACCGAAAACTTTGGTTATCACAAGTTCTCACGCACCTTTTTGCAACACTCTCAAGAAGCTAAAAAATATCACAAATGGGCTGATGAAAAAGGCGTTAAATAGTGTAAGCCTCAAGGGAAATAACCAAAGATAAATAATGATACAAAAAGCCTTCCCCTCTTATTTACGCAAAAATGCTACTAAAATTGCAGATTTCCTACAGCAAAATGACCCTAAAAGCTTCAAAACTATAGGAACGGAAGTCGTTTGCCTCAATAGGGAAGTTTTAGAGTTACCTCAAAGAGTCTATTTTGGGGAGTTCAACACTCAAAACCTGACTTTAGTCCAAGAGCAAATGCTTAATTGTTTGTATTTGTGTCATCACAATGGACATCTAAGAGAGTATTATTTAAGAGAATTGTTGTTAGCAGTAAAAAAAGATTTTGCTTTGCCCTTTATAGCCAAACTTTTTGGTGATTATGTCATAGAAATATTAGAAGTGCTTCAACGCGAACTTCCTAATAACACTCGTGATAGATTGAAGGTCTTCTTTCGTGCAAATTCTCTCTACCAAAAGCGTATAGAAAGCCGTATTGCCAGTTATTGGGACTGTTTCTATAGAAATGCACATCCTAATTTCAAAAAATATATAGGATATAAATTATTCCAATCAATCACTAACAACTAACAAATTTGCTAATTTGCTAATTAACCATTACCTTTGCCTCATAATAATAAAAAAATATACTATGGATTTTTTAACAGGAAAACCGCTATCGGATACTATTTACGACACTCTTTTTAAGGCAGAAAAGGAGCTTATCATCATTTCACCTTATATTCAGTTAGGTGATTACCTCAAAGACAATATCTTTAAACAGCTTTTAAACAACTCCAAACTGCATATACTTATTGGGTTTGGAAAAACTTCTTCCAACGGAGATGATAACTTTAAGCGTGAAGATATTGAGTACTTCTTGAACTTCCCGAATATCACAATGGTGTATATTCCACAGTTACACGGACAATATTATGCTAACGAGAAACAATCGGTGATTACCTCTATGAACTTGTTGGATTACTCGCTGGAAAATAAGGTAGAGTTTGGCGTACTTGCCGAAAAAGCCCTCACCGACCTTGTAAACAAAAACAACTTCTTCGAGACTTCCAAAAATACCATTATGAGTGTACTCGATAGCGGTTACACTGTCTTTGCTAAACGCCCTAACTACAACAAGAAGTTTTTAGGTTTGGCAAAAGACTACGTAGGCTCTACCGTACATTTGGATTTAGTAAATGATGTATTGTCTAACAGAGCCGTAAAACCTATCCGTTACTCTTCTTTTGTACCCGAAAACTATACAAATACCGATAACAGACTGCCTGTAGACCCTGAACCTACTCCTGAAAAAGCAGTACAAGAGGAAGCACCACAAGCTACTCCACAAGAAACAGTACAACCCATTGCTCAAGCTGCTTCACTAGAAAAAAAAGGACATTGTATTCATTGTCATACCGAGATTCCTTTTAACCCATTGATGCCTTTATGCGAGAGCTGTTATCAAGAGTGGGCGAAGTACGGCAACCGTTTTTATGAGGAAAAATACTGCCATTGTTGTGGTGAAGAGAAAAAAGTAACTGTAGCAACGCCTTTGTGTTATAGTTGTTATGCCAAACAATCGTAAAATAAAAGAAATGACCTCACTCATTACTCAAAAAGACCAAATCATCGCGCAAATGCGTGCAGAACTCTCAACAACTATTGAGGAAGACCGTTACTATACTGAAGAAAATATAACCGATTGTAACGCACATTTGGAGGCTTTCTTAGCGCAATTGAAAAAATCTAATCAAGCCACTGATAAACAGTCCTACCTCGCAGAAGCTATACAAACCCTCTGCGAGCAACTCTCTACTTTTAATAACCCAGAGGAAGAAGAAATGCCTGAATTCCTTTGGGGTTTTCTTTACAATGGCTATACGGTAGAGATTTCTAACTTTATTCGTGAAGCAGCTTTAGCGTATGGAGTTAAACCTATTTCTAATGAAATAAAAATCAGTAGCTGTTACTTGAGACTTGCCGATTTTGATTGTTTTTCAGTAGTATTAGGAAGTATAGAAGAGGAAAATTTTGCGCGTTTGGAATATGATCCTAAGGCACATCAATTCTATTATGACGAAAACCCTTATGGTGATCCTTATCCCCTACCTCTTTACAATGTACAAGTAAAACCTGACTATAGTGAACTATCTTTTGAAGTGCTTTCAAGGGATAAACTTCAACACTTCTGCTTCTTGGCGCAATATCCATCGGATAAGGTGTGGATTAAAACTATTTACAATTTGCATACTAAGCAAGTACTCTTACATAGACGAGAAAAACACTGGAGTAGTATTACATTTGCAACAGAAAAGGGAAAGCTGTATGACTTAGATGCTACTCAATATGATAACGAAGGGCATATAATTCCCTCTGCTGAAGAAGGTGGTGGTTTTAGTGTATTTACTACGGGAATCAATGAAGAGAACAAACTACAAAGTCGCAATGAAATTGCCGATACAAAGATTTTGTTCGAAAAGACATTTTTTAGGGATGCTCGTGAAGAAGAATGGCGACTTTATGAACTTCAGCATATTGCCATACAAAATGGAGTAGTAACCATTACTTCTACTGATGTAGTTAGAACACGTGACGAAAATTGGCAACTAATAACAGGAACTATCACTCCTATAAGTCTCAGTTACGAACTGAAAAACAGCGATTTTGTATTACACTTCATTGAAGAAGTAATCAATGTAACAAACCAATGAAAAAACTAAAATTCCCTACTCCCTATACGGTACTAATGTTGGTAATTATTTTAGCTGCCAGCCTTACTTTTTTATTGCCTTCAGGAACTTATAACACCTTACAGTATAACAAAGCAAACAATACTTTTGTAATTCACACTTCCGATAGTACTTATGTGCTACCTGCTACACAAGAACAGCTCAATCATCTGGGTATCAATATTCAATTGAGCAAATTCAAAGAGGAGAAAATACGCAAACCTATCTCAATCCCCAATACGTATGTACAGAGCAAACCACATCATCAAGGCGTTAAATCCGTGCTCTTTGCCCCTATCAAAGGGATTTACGACACTATTGATATTATATTGTTCGTGTTAGTATTAGGGGGCTTTATAGGGGTATTCAACAGTTCGGGAGCTCTAAATATGGGGGTTGGCTATTTAGCTCACAAACTCAAAGGGCGTGAGGGGCTCCTCATCATTCTGCTCACTACACTTTTGGCATTAGGAGGTACATCTTTTGGCTTAGGCGAAGAAACTTTTGTATTCTACCCTATGTTAGTTCCTATTTTCTTGGCAGCAGGCTACGACCTAATGGTACCGCTGGCAGTAATCTACATAGGTGCTAACATAGGCACATTGGCATCAACTACCAATCCGTTTGCAGTGATTATCGCTTCCGATGCCGCTGGAGTAGATTGGACATCAGGATTGAGTATTCGCATTATCGCTTTGGTTTTGTGTATTGTGATAAGCATTATTTATATTATCCACTATGCCGAAAAAGTACGCAAACATCCCGAAAAATCAATTGTATATGGAGTAGCCATCCCCGAAATATACACTTCTAACAGCTCCGAACCTACCACTTCACTCAAACTTTCTACCAAAATAGAGCTCTTAGTATTTGCGTTCTCATTTGTGATTATGATCATAGGTGTATCGCAATGGGAATGGGATTTTATGGATATGACTGCACTGTTTTTGGTAGCTGCTATTGCTATTGCATTCTTGCAACGTTGTGGCGAACAGCAATTCATCACTCAATTTATGGCAGGAGCTCGTGATTTATTGGGCGTTGCTTTTATCATTGGAATAGCCAGAGGGGTATCGTTTATATTAAACGACGGACAAATATCGGGTACTATTTTGCATTACGCTACCAGCCTTGTGCAAGGAATGTCGCCAATGGTCTTTCTGCCAATGCTAATGCTTATTTTTGGGCTACTCAGTTTGTTTATATCCTCCTCCTCTGGAATGGCAGTGCTCACGATGCCTATTATAGGGTCATTGGCTTCGGTTGTAGGAGTAGAAGGGCATAGTGTGGTGAGTGCCTACCTTTTTGGAATGGGGATAATGGCTTTTATCACCCCTACCGGACTCATATTGCCTTCACTAACAATGGTAAATATCAACTACAAACAATGGTTGCGTTTCATCTCGCCATTGGCACTCATTCTTATAATAGTACTCACTATTTTATTGCTGCTCTAACTAAATATATTTATCTAACCAAACTATTATAAATATTTTTTTTATTCAAGATAAAGTTATACCTTTGCAAAAAGTTTCATTAAGTTTTTTAAAGGTAAGGGCTTTGCCCACCAGAAAATGGGAATGCGATACTATAAGCAATTGATAGTTGTTAAGCCGAGTTTTCGCCTTTAAAAAACTTAAAATCAAACACTACCTTGAATATCTTTATTTGAGGTAGTTTTTTTATTTAAAATAAAAATACAGAACTTATGAATATCACTTTTATCATTATTCTTGTTGCTACAATTGCAATAAGTTATCACGGTTTCAACAACCCTACTTTCTTCAACCGCTACAAGTTCAATGTAGGAGCGGTGCAAAAAGGCGATTATGTGCGCCTGTTATCTTCTGGTTTTCTCCACGCCGATTGGCAACATCTCATTTTTAATATGGTTTCACTCTATTTCTTTCAAGATGTGATTATCGGTTCTATGGGTAACCTACTATTCTTGCTCATCTATTTTGGCTCAATGCTACTGGGGAGTATCTTTAGTTTGCGTATCTATAAACATCAACCCTATTACTCTGCCATAGGAGCTTCGGGAGCTGTATCGGGGATTATCTTTGCCGCTATTGCTCTATATCCTAAAGCGTTAAGTGTAAACTTCTTACCGGGTTGGCTCTTTGGAGCGTTATACTTTGGCTATTCGGTATTTATGATGTTCAACCCACAACAAGGCGACAACTTAGGGCACGCAGCTCATTTAGGAGGTGCACTCTTTGGCTTAGCGGTCGTAGTAGTTTATGCCCCTGAAGTAGTGATACACCACGCTTTCTATTTAGGAGTTATGGCATTGCCTTTAGGCTATATGGGAGTGCGGTTGTTGAAAAAATGAGGAAATTAGAAAATGTGAAAATTAGAAAATTATGGGCTCTTCTATTATCTACATACTTCTTTTAATAGCAATTATTCTCACTTATTACTTTGTAAAGCGATTTCGCCCTCAATCAGGTATTTTTACTTATCTTATCACTTTTGCAATAATATCCTCCATTACTTTGGCTGGAATATTGCTCCCTATAACTGTTTTTGAATATGTTAAAGACCTATACCAAAGTGAAACTTACAACGCTAAAATAGTAGATTTCACCTACGAAACGAGAGAGAGGAATGACGACGATGGTAACCATTACGAAATAACCGTAAAACTCCCTATTGTTCAGTTGGTCACAACTCAAGGAGATACGATTACAAAGGAAGTTGTGCATTACAATAGTTTATATTCCTACAAGGGGAAAGCAATGTATTGCAAAGTAAACTACAATTCCTCTACAGGAAATGTCTTTATAGCAGATAAAAGAGGATTCTATAAAATGCTATCAGTAATGGTTTTCTTTGCCTTATTTTTTGATTTTCTCCTCGTAGGAATTGTGCTTTACGCCTTGGGTAAAGATATGACGCGTTACAAGCAAATGCTGGGGATTGTAGTTTTTCGTATCACTATTCCAATGGCAATACTTGGCTTTGCGGCAATCCTTTTGCTTGCTGCCTATGAACAAAGAGATATGTCCTTACTTGCCAAAATAGCTTGTATTGGTTTTGGAGTACTCCTTTTATTAACTTCTATAGGTTTAATAATACTGTCCACCTCTAAAAACAAAAAGAGAAATAGAAAGAGAAACAGCAACACCCCTCAAAACAACCAACGCTCTCATCCATCTTTTTTAGAATTCAGAAATTAAAATATAAAAAACTTTATACAAAGCTGATTTACAACTATATTTACAAATTGTCCCTCTTCTGGAAAGCTAACGAGTGCTCACTATTAGATATTTGGAGGACAAATTGTTAATTGTTAATTGTCAATTGTTAATTGATTATGAGTTATCTACAAGAAGTTATTACCGATGTTTTAGAAAACTATCCTGATAAGATAGACCGCCTTGTGTTCGTTACTACGGGAAAACGCCCTGCGCTCTTCCTCAAAAAACACTTTGCCGAGCAGGTAAAGCACGCTACTATTGCCCCTGAGTTCATCGGTATAGCCGACCTATTTACGCGTATTTCAGGGGTACAGCCTATCAGCAATTTGCCTTTGCTTTTTGAGTTTTACGACTGTTATGTAAAAACTTGCAAAACAACTCCCGATAGTTTTGAAGAGTTCCTAAGTTGGGGACAAACAGCTCTCAAAGATTTTAGCGAAATCGACCAGTATTTAGTAAACCCCGATAAGATTTTTCCTTATATCCACGCCCTCAAAGAAGCTGAACACTGGTCGGGTATGGACGAGCTTAGCGAGATGCAGAAAAAGCACTTAGCTTTCTGGAATAGCCTCGGCGATTACTATTTCGCTCTCAACAGCAAACTCACCGAAATGGGTAAAGGTTATGGCGGTTTCATCGCTAAAAAAGCTGTTGAAAAACTCCCCGAATACCTGCAAACACACAGCAATAGCATTCATATATTCGTCGGTTTCAACGCCCTTTCCAAAGCCGAACAGCACGTGATTCAATCTATATTAATGGATATAGGCGGTGAAATTTATTGGGATGGCGATACTTATTTTTTGAACAACCCTACTCACGATGCAGGGTTCTTCTTGCGCAAATATACTAACAGTTGGCGCTATTACCAAACTCATAAACCTAAGTTCATACAAAGCAATTACGAAAAAGAAAAAGAACTCTATCTCACGGGAGTACCCAAAAGCATCAATCAGGCGCATAGTGTAGCCGAACTGCTCAAAAATACGCCTACCAAAGCATTGGAAAAAACCGCCCTCATCATCGCCGATGAAAATCTGCTCATCCCCGTACTGCAAGCTGTACAACCCAAAACAAGTGTGAACATCACTATGGGTTACCCTTTGCAGCAAACTCCTCTCAACGACCTTTTTGTCGCCTATTTCCGCTTGCATCTCTCCAAGAGTTTTTACCATAAAGATATACTGAACTTGCTCTCTCAACCTTTCTTGCACACCTTGCTGAAAGAAGAAGTGGTACGCCATATTTCGCAGTATATCAAAACGCACAACCTCACCTATATCACTCGTAAAAAGCTATTCGAGTCGGTAGATGAAACCGAACACGAAATGCTTACTTTACTATTCCCCGATGCCAAAGGCGAAGCACTCATCACTACCCTTATCGACAATGCTATTACGCTTATCTATCGCCTAAAAGCACAAATCGACCCTGAGAGCAATACTCACCTACTCACTCAAGAGTATGCTTATCGCTTCTTTCAGTTATTCAATCAGTTGAAGCAGTTGCAAGAGCAATACGGCTATATCGATTCGGTGAAAACGCTTTATCATTTCTATTTAAATGTCTTACAGAAGAGTTCACTCAATTTCCGCGGTGAGCCTTTGGAAGGCTTGCAAGTAATGGGGGTGCTGGAAAGCCGTAGTTTGGATTTTGACCGCGTGATTATCACCTCAGTAAACGAAGGGGTACTTCCGTTAGGCAAAAGTGGTGATTCGCTTATTCCTTATGATGTGAAACACGTGTTAGAACTGCCTACTTTTAAGGAACGAGATGCCGTGTATAGCTATAACTTCTACCGTATTTTGCAGCGTGCCAAGCAAGTACACTTGTTTTATGACACTGAGATGGACAGCCTGAAAAGCAAAGAAAAAAGTAGGTTTATCCTCCAATTGTTAGCTGAGAAAATCCCCACCCACAAAGTCATACACCAAATCAAAGCTCCTGAAGTATATCCTGCCATATTGCGACCGCTTACCATCGAAAAAACAACCGCTGTAATCGATGCGCTAAAAGTCCTTGCCGAGAAAGGCATTTCACCTTCAGCACTAACTACTTACATCCGCAATCCACTCACTTTCTACGAGCAACAAGTACTGCATATATACGAAGAAAAAGAGGTAGAAGAAACTGTTGAAGCTCGTACTTTTGGAAATATCGTTCACGGTACTTTGGAAGATTTGTACACACCTTTCTTAAACGAAATACTCACTGAAGAGCACATCAAAAAAATGCAACTTTTGGTACTCCCTACTATCGAAAAACGCTTTGAAGAAGAGTACCGAAGTACTGATTTCAGAACGGGCAAAAACTGGCTTATCTTCAATGTGATAGAAAAGTACATACGCAGTTTTTTAGCCTTAGAACTCAACGAAATAAAGAGTGGTACCGAAATTATTCCTCTCTATTTGGAACAGAAAATAAAAATACCTTTCCAAGCTCCTCACCTCCCCTTCCCTATCTATTTCAAGGGAATTATCGACCGTGTTGATAGACGCAATGGGGTGTTGCACATTATCGACTACAAAACGGGTATTGTAGAAGAAACCGATGTGCGCATTAAAGATTGGAATAGCCTCATTACCGATATTAAGTACGGCAAAGCTTTCCAGCTGCTCACTTATGCTTATATGATTACTAAACACTTAAATATCAATGAAAAAATGATAGTTGCTAACCTATCGTTCAAGCGTTTGCAAAAAGGTCTTTTGCCTTTCCACACCTATATCGACAAGGAGAAAGATTACGATATAACCGCTAAAACTCTCGCTTTGTACAGTGAATACACTGAAGAACTATTGCGCGAAATCTTTGATATCGACACCCCTTTCTATGAAAAATCCTAACAATTGACAAATTGACAAATTGGCTAATTGACAAATTATTCGTAATTTTGCGACTTGTAATTCAAAACTCAAAAAATGTCTAAACGTTATACCATTACAGCGGCTTTACCCTATACGAACGGGCCTATCCATATTGGTCACTTGGCGGGAGTATATGTGCCAGCCGATATTTTTGCACGCTATCAACGATTGAAAAACAACGATGTAGCCTTTATTTGCGGGAGCGATGAACACGGAGTAGCCATCTCTATCAAAGCTAAAAAAGAAGGTACTACCCCTCAGGCTATTATTGATAAATACCACGCGATTATCAAGCAATCATTTGCCGATTTTGGCATTTCATTCGATAATTATTCGCGCACTTCTGCCCCTATTCATCACCAAACAGCTTCTGATTTCTTCAAAAAACTATATGAACAAGGTGATTTTATCGAAGAAATATCCGAACAACTCTACGACGAAGAAGCGCACCAATTCCTTGCCGACCGCTTTGTGATTGGTACTTGCCCAAAATGTGGCAACCCTGAGGCTTATGGCGACCAATGTGAGCGTTGTGGTAGTTCACTCAACGCTACCGACCTCATCGACCCTAAATCGTCAATCACAGGTAGCAAACCTACGCTAAAAGCTACCAAACACTGGTTTTTGCCCCTCAATCGCTACCAAGAGTTTTTGGAAAAATGGATATTAGAAGGTCATAAATCCGATTGGAAACCCAATGTATATGGGCAAGTGAAAAGTTGGCTCGACGACGAACTCAAACCACGTGCTGTAACCCGCGACCTCGATTGGGGAATTCCTGTACCTGTAGAAGGTGCTGAAGGTAAAGTGCTCTATGTGTGGTTTGATGCGCCTATCGGTTATATCTCATCTACTAAAGAATGGGCTGAACGCGAAGGCAAAGATTGGCGTCCTTATTGGCAAGATAAAAACACTGAATTAGTACACTTTATTGGAAAAGATAACATCGTATTCCACTGCATTATCTTCCCTGCAATGCTCAAAGCCGAAGGCAGCTATATATTGCCTACTAACGTTCCTGCCAATGAGTTTCTCAACTTAGAAGGCAACAAACTCTCTACCTCCAAAAACTGGGCAGTGTGGTTACACGAGTACTTGCAAGATTTTCCTAATCAGCAAGATGTATTGCGCTATGCCCTTACCGCCAACGCTCCTGAAACCAAAGACAACGACTTTACGTGGAAAGACTTCCAAGCGCGCAACAACAACGAGCTTGTGGCTATCTTTGGAAATTTCATCAATCGCGTGGCTGTGCTAACGCAGAAATATTACGAAGGAGTTATACCTGCTGCAGGAGAATTCAACGATATAGACACCGAAACGCTTCGCCAAATCACAGAACTTACCGAGAAAATAGAACAATCGTTAGAGCGCTACCGTTTCCGTGAAGCTCAACAAGAACTGATGAATATGGCGCGCTTAGGCAATAAATATTTAGCCGATGAAGAACCTTGGAAACTCATCAAAACTGACCCTGAACGCGTAAAAACAGTAATGTACGTCGCTTTGCAAATTGCCACTGCTTTGGCAGTTGCCAGCGAACCTTTCTTGCCTTTCACATCCGAGAAACTGAAACGTATGTTGCAATTGGGGGCTATCACTTGGGAGAACCTAAAAACAAATGCCACCGAATTGCTAAAAGCAGGACATCGCATTGGTACTGCGGAACTTCTTTTTGAAAAAATTGAAGATACTGCTATCGAAAAGCAATTACAGCGTTTAGAAAATACCAAATTAGCTAACAAACAAGAAGCCCAAGCCAATACCGAAGTAACTGTAGCTCCCCAAAAAGAACTCATCAGTTACGACGATTTTGCAAAAATGGACATTCGTATTGGTACTATTTTGGAAGCTGAAAAGATGCCTAAAGCCGATAAACTCCTTATCTTAAAAGTAGATACAGGCATCGACCAGCGCACTATCGTCTCAGGAATTGCGCAAAGTTTTGCTCCTGAAGAGATTATTGGCAAAAAAGTAACCGTATTAGTAAACCTTGCCCCTCGCAAACTACGCGGTGTAGAAAGTCAAGGAATGATACTAATGGTAGAGAATAGTGAAGGCAAATACACCTTCATCAACCCTGATACCGAGGGCATTGCCAATGGTACTGAAGTGAAATAAGTTTTTTCATTAAATAAAAATCCCCCAAGAGCGAATACTCTTGGGGGATTTTTATTTTTAACTAATTTATTATTACGCTGTTCGTTCAAATTCTTTGAGTACATCTACTAATACTTGTACACTTTCTAAAGGCAAAGCATTGTAGATAGAAGCACGATAGCCTCCTACGCTGCGGTGCCCTTTTATCCCACTGATATTCGCTTCTTTACACAAAGTATCAAAGCGTTCTTTGGTGTTTTCGTCAGTGAGGTTGAACACTACATTCATTAGAGAGCGGTCTTCTTTGTTAGCATAGCCTACTACTAATGGATTGCGGTCGATTTCTCCATAAAGCAAATCGGCTTTAGCTTGGTTGCGTTTGCCTAAAGCTTGCAATCCACCTTGTGCTTGTATCCACTCGAGTACCAATAGGTTTACATATACTGCAAAAGTAGAAGGTGTATTGTACATACTATCGTTTTTGATATGCAACTGATAGTCCATCATTGAAGGTAGTTTACGGCTTACCTTCCCCAATATATCCTTCTTCACAATCACCAAAGTAGACCCTGAAGCGCCTAAATTCTTCTGTGAACCTGCATAAATTAAACTGAATTGCTTGTAGTCTAACGGACGTGAGAAAATATCGGAACTCATATCGGCTACCAAAGGAATATCAGTTTGTGGCAAGCTGTGAAATTCGGTGCCATAAATTGTATTATTGGTAGTGATGTGCAGATAGTTAGCATCTGTAGGGACAGTCACATTTTTTGGAATGTACTTATAACCATCGGCTTTAGAGGAAGCAATTACTTCGGCATTACCAAAGAGCGCAGCTTCTTTTTGAGCTTTGTTAGCCCAAGTTCCTGTATCTATATAAGCAGCTTTGGTTTCGAGCAGATTGTAAGGCACCATTAGGAATTGCATACTTGCTCCCCCTTGTAAGAAGAGTGTGGTGTACGAATCATCTAAACCAGCGATTTCCAATGCCAAGGCACGCGCGCGTTCTATCACACGTACAAACTCTGGACTGCGGTGAGATATTTCTACTACTGATAAGCCAGTTCCTTCAAAGTCTAACAAGGCCTGAGAGGCTTTTTGGAATACCTCGGGAGCTAAGATAGAGGGACCTGCACTAAAATTATGCTTTTTCATTTTGTTTGTGTTCTGCTTTGTATTTTACAATAAATTCTTCAACTTGGCGTTTGAGGATGCGCCACAATTTATCTTGTGCATACTCACTTGCCCAAGCTACGTGAGGAGTATAAATCACACGAGGGTGGTCGGTTATTTTTAGAAGAGGATCAGTAGCCAAAGGAGGTTCACTTTCAAACACATCGGTAGCAAAGCCCATAATACGGTTACTTTCGATAGCTTCGTATACTGCTTGAGGATCGACTATTGCCCCACGTGCCATATTGATGAGCAACGGTTTTTTGCGAAGTTTAGACACAAACTCTTCATTTACTAAATTTTTAGTTTCAGGGGTAAGCGGGCAGTTGAGGGAAATAATATCACTCTGTGCTAATACCTTATCAAAATCAGTATATTCTTTGCTGCGTGGTACTCTGCCTTGTCGTTCAGCCCATAGCACTTTCATACCAAAGGCTTCAGCTACTTTGCTAATAGCTTTACCGATATTACCTACGCCTATGATTCCTAAGGTTTTGCCGTGCAGTTCAAACACTGGAGGTTCAGTAAGACAAAAGCGACCATCTTTTTGCCAAGTGCCATCGCTTACATTTGCGTGATAGGTTTTGAGAGAGCGCATAGCTGAAAGCAACATCATAAAAAAGTGCTCGGTAACACTCTCGGTAGAGTAGCCAGCTACATTTTTCACTTCTATGCCCAATGCTTTGGCTGCTTCTTTATCGATATTATCCATACCAGTAGCGGTGAGGTGAATGAGCTTGAGGTTAGGCAGCTGCCTGAGGATACTCTCATCGAGTTTCACCTTGTTTACGATAGCTATATCTGCAGGTTTAAGGCGTTGAACAATTTCGTCGGGGGCAGTTTTTTGGAATGCGACCCATTGTACTACCCCTTTAGGAATATCCACATCTATACGCTCGGAGAGCGTATTGCGGTCTAAAAATACGGCTTTCATATAATTGACAATTAATGATTAACAACTTTATATTCGGATGCCAGCGGGTAATACATCTTTATATTCCTTATTGCGTTTAAAAAAAGCTATAGCTACAGGACATACAGGCACAACCCTATATTTTTTTTGAGCTACCAGCGCTAAGACCCCTTTGAAGAACTCATCGATAAGGGCTTCATCGGTTGCTTCGGGCAATAAGGTTTTGGTAAAGAATATTTTGCGCTCTTGTATAGCGTAGTCTACAAAGGCAAGTTCACCATTGATTTTGGCTTGGTACTGGCGTGAGAATTCACTGTCTATTACTTCCATTGTATTGCGTTTTTTAGTTTTTCAATTAGTAATATGTATTATTCAACAAAAAGTTGTAACTTTGCTTTTGTTAGGAAAGAGATAAGAGGTAAGGTTCTTACCAAATTATTTCGCTGCAAAGTTACTAATTTTTCGTAAAAAAACAATATCAAATGAATATAAAAGATAATCTTTCTATTTATTTAATGCCTGGGATGGCTGCCAGCCCTAAGATTTTTGAGCATTTACAATTCCCGAGCAACTATCGCGTGCATTTATTAGACTGGATTACGCCTGAAAAAAACGAGAGTTTGGCGCACTATGCAGGACGTATTGCTGAAGAAATTACTGAGCCGTCGCCAGTGCTATTGGGGGTATCGTTTGGAGGGATTATCGTACAAGAAATTGCTAAACAACGCAACAATTATAGGAAGTTAGTAGTTATATCGAGCGTAAAAACACAATACGAACTACCTAAGAAAATGCTTTTAGCGCGCTATACAAATTTGCATAAGTTATTACCTACACGCACTATTAGCAATTTAGAATTTTGGAAGCGATTTTCATTTTCTGAGGTGCTGAGCAAGCGCATAGCCTTATACGAAAAGTACATCGGGATGCGTTCGCCTGCTTACCTTGATTGGTCGATAGATCGCATTGTGAATTGGCAACAAAAAGAGCCTTTACCTCGCACGATTCACATTCACGGTGATAAAGACCCTGTTTTTCCTATTCAGTATATAAAAAATGCGGTTGTAGTAAAGAACGGCACTCATATTATGATTATCAATCGGTATAAATGGTTTAACGAGAATCTAATTCCACAATTAGCAATTGAGGATTGAAGATTATCTAATTTTCAGTGTTACTATACTGATAACTGCTAAAAAGATACCTACAATAAGGAAACGCATTACAATTTTGCTTTCGTGATAGCCTCTTTTTTGATAATGGTGATGCAAAGGCGACATCAAAAAGATGCGTTTGCCCTCGCCATATTTTTTCTTCGTATATTTAAAATAGGCTACTTGTAGTATCACCGATAAGTTTTCAATTAGGAAAATGCCGCAAAGTACAGGAATGAGCAATTCTTTGCGTACAGCGATAGCAATTACAGCGATGATGCCTCCTATGGTCAAACTACCCGTATCGCCCATAAACACTTGAGCAGGATAGGTGTTGTACCATAAGAAACCTACCAAAGCCCCTGCAAAAGCAGCAATGAACACCGTCATTTCTCCTACTCTTGGAATATACATAATATTGAGGTATTCTGAGAAGATGATATTACCTGAAATCCAAGCAAAAATCCCCAAAGTCAGGACTATAATTGCCGAGCTTCCCGCCGCCAGTCCGTCGATACCATCGGTAAGGTTTGCACCGTTAGAAACAGCAGTAACAATGAGGATGACGATAGGGATAAAGATGAGCCACACATAGTGGTGATAGTTATCACCCGTCCACGCAATAAGGTCGGCATAGTCGAACTCGTTATTTTTTACAAATGGAATGGTAGTTTTAGTAGATTTTACTTCAGGGACTACTACATTATCGGTATTATTTTGGGCAACTACTTCAGTACGTGCACGACCAATACCCGTTTTTTCATTTTTAATAGTTACATTGCTATTGAAATAAAGGGTTGCCCCTACGATAATTCCCAAGCCTACTTGTCCTAATACTTTGAAACGCCCTTTAAGACCCTCTTTATTTTTGCGGAAAGTTTTGATATAGTCGTCGATAAAGCCAATAGTTCCCATTCATACAGTTGTGATGATGAGGAGCAAGGTATAGACATTATCTAACTTTGCGAGGAGCAATACGGGAATGAGAGTTGCAAGGATGATGATAATTCCCCCCATTGTAGGTGTTCCTGCTTTTTCATTCTGACCGCTAAGACCTAAATCGCGTACCGTTTCGCCTATCTGTTTGCGTTGTAAGAAACTGATAATGCGTTTCCCATAAATAGTGGAAATGAGCAGAGAGATCATCAAAGCTAAACCTGCACGAAACGACAAGTATTTATATAATCCCGACCCTGGAAAGTCGTAATATTTTTCAAGATTTTCTAGTAAATGGTATAACATTTTTCAATTAACAATTAACAATTAAAATGGGGTTATTTTTTAACGTAAAATAGTACACTCCTTATTTTACTTTTTCGTCAAAAACGAAAATAACGCATCTTCTTATTTTACTTTTTGCCCAAAAACGAAAATAACAATTATTTTGTTATAATCACAATTTCACTGTCACGTTTCTTTTTCTTCTTGCCTTCTGGAGCATTTACATCTATTTTTATAGTGTGTGCATCTATTTTTTGAATAAAAGGATGTTTGCCTTTTATTTTCTTTATTTTATTTTCAAAAACAAGGGTATTATTGAGCTCTATGCTGAACATTTTTTTCATTTGAGCAAGACACTCTGCTTGTTCATCATCGTTTTTGGAGTCGAAAACATTCATATCAATATGCAATTCTTTACCTTCCCATTTAAAAGATGGCAATAGTAAGGGGGTATTTTTCTGCTTTGCTTTGTCTAAAAGGGTAGTTATAGAAGCAAACTGTTCGGGAGGAAAATGACTAAAACGAAGTTGGAAACCCACCTCTTTATCGTCTTTAAACAGTCCTTTAATCATAGAACGTTTAAGCAAAGTAGCCTCTTCTTCTGAGATAGAATCCTTACTGCCTATAGTTTTTCGAAAATCATATACCGATTGCCATTCTTTAGGAAACTTAGGCATATTGACATTCTTCAGACTATTTTCACCTTGTTTTGCTTTAGCTTCCATAGCGAGCATTTCGCTCATATCTAAAGTCATATCAGTGGAAATAGTTCCATCGTTATGAAAGGTAAATACATTGGTTACACTGCAAGACTGCAAGGTGATGAACGCTATAGCTAATAGAATAAATTTCTTCATTTGTTATATAAGTTTAAGAAAGCAACAAATCAAGGCGCAAATGTACAAAATAATTATGAATGACGAAAAATTTTAGGAATTAGGATTTAGAAATTAGGAAATAATTGGCAAAATATCTGTATCTTTGCCCCCTATTCAAACCATTATGTTTCAATCTATAAAAAAAGAAGCCTTATTGCTGTTGCGCGATGTGGGGGCACTTATCATTCTCTTTGCGATGCCTTTGCTATTGGTGGTAACCATTACGCTTTTGCAGGACGGAGCTTTTAAGAATATCAGTGAGCAGAAAACAGTCGTTCTGTTAGTGGACAACGATGGCGGTGAAATTGCCAAAAATATCAGTAAGAGTTTAGAAAGAAGTGCTTTCGAAATGGTGAAAACGTTGGACGGCAAACCTATTGACGAAGCTATGGCGCGTGAGCAGGTGCTGAAAGGTAACTATCTGCTCGCTATTGTAATTCCTGCTGAACTCTCCTCCACCTTGCAAACTAAAGTGCAACAGAATGTGGAGACGATTATCAGCACTTTTGCAGGTGAGACTGTAACACCTACTGAAACGGCTTATACTACCAAAGAAATACGCCTTTATTTTGACCCTACTTTGCAGACTTCGTTTAAAGAAAGTGTGAAGAGTGGCATTGACAAATTGCTATACCAAATAGAAAATCAGTATATTTATAAAGCCTTTGAGAGTCAGTTAGAGGATGGGGTAAGTTTACCAAAAACTGAAGCTTTAGTAAGTTTTAGAGAAATCAATCCTAATACAGCTACTGTAACTATCCCCAACGCTACCCAGCACAATGTACCCGCGTGGGCTCTCTTTGCTATCTTCTTCATTACCATACCGCTATCGGCGAGTATTGTAAAAGAAAAAACACAAGGCACAGGACTCCGACTCTTCACGAGTCCCCTACCCTACTGGGCATTACTCACTGCTAAAATCATTGTTTTTTTGATGATTAGCTTACTACAATTCGCTTTGATGGTAGTAATGGGCGTGTTTGTATTTCCTTACTTAGGCTTACCGATGTTAGACGTGGGAGGTAAACTTTTATCCTTGCTGTTAGTCGCCATAGTGTCAGGGCTTTCGGCAATAGGCTTGGGGGTGCTCTTAGGGACTTTAGCAAAAACCCAAGAACAATCAGCGCCCTTGGGAGCTACCCTCACGGTGCTTTTTGCAGCCATTGGAGGCGTGTGGATACCTACCTTTGCAATGCCCCACATTATGCAATTGCTTTCTAATATTTCGCCTATGAACTGGGGATTACAAGCCTTCTACGAGGTATTGCTAAGAGGCGGTTCTGCGAGTAGTTTGTTGCCTAAAATAGGCGCTTTACTGCTCTTTTTCATCACTTGTATTCTTATCTCTATTTATTATGACAAAGCCAAAAGAAACGTATAAACCTGCGAATTTATCTGAGAGTCTTATTATTACGGTACGCTTTAGCGAAACCGACCCACTTGGTATTGTATGGCACGGCAACTACATCAAATACTTTGAAGACGGACGAGAAGCCTTTGGGAGAAAGTACGGTATTTCTTACCTTGATGTAGAGCGCGAAGGCTATGCAACTCCTATTGTGAAGAGTGTATGTGAACACAAGAAAATGGTGCGCTATGGCGAACGCTTGCGCATAGAAACTCACTATATTCCCTCCAATGTAGCGAAACTCATCTTTCAGTATTTTATCTACAATGAAGCCAATGAATTGGTTTGTACGGGAGAAACTGTACAGGTATTTACTTCTCTAAAAGATAATAGCTTATCGCTGTATAAACCTAAGTTTTTTGAAGAATGGGAGAAACAAATAACAAGTAACAGGTAACAATATACTACTGCTAATAGTTTTTTTGTTTTCATATACAATTTAATTTAACGGTTTGCGTTTATCTACAAATTTCATCGGTTTGCGACTGCCCAACGGGTAGAGCTGCTGCTCAATAAGGGCTATATCGCAGAACTCAATCTTAGGGACGACCCTGAGTTTAGCACGGAAGTGATGACTTATTTGCTCGCGAAGGGCTTCGGTAGGAGTTTTTGTTCCTATTTTGATAAGAATTTCATCGGTGAGGATATCATTGGTATTGATTTCTATAATGTAATTCTCTATAGCCTCAAAGCCTGTAAGTAAATCCATTAGGGCTGGCGGGTAAAGAGTAGTTCCTTTGTATTTAATCATCTGCTGTTTGCGACCCAGTACAGGACTCACTCGTACCGTATGTCGCCCACACTTACAAGGGGTACTGTGCATCGCTACTATATCGCCTGTGCGAAAACGCAACAATGGCATACCTTCCACTCCCAAGGTAGTAATCGTTAGCTCTCCACTCTCGCCATCGGGTACGGGGTGTCCTTCGTCGTCTAATACCTCAGTAATGATGAGCTCAGGGTGGTGATGCCCTCCGTGTTGGTACTCACACTCGGTGAAAGTAGTGCTCATCTCGGTAGAAGCATAAGTGGAGTAAAGTTGCAATCCTTGCCATTTTTCGGTAATTTTTTTCGCTAAGAGTGTAGGGCTAAAATCCTGATTGCGCAATGCCTCACCTATACACACCACTCCTTTTACGGAAGAAGCGCGATAGTCGATACCATTCTTCTCGGCATATTCTATCATTTTTAGCACAAAAGAAGGTACTGCAATAAGGTATTTAGGTTCGTACAATCGGATAGAATCCCATTGCAATTCGGGTATTCCTGCCCCTACCCTAATGATGCTCGCTCCCATTTTGCGTATACCTAAGAAATAAGCCAATCCTGCCATAAAACGGCGGTCGATAGTGGTCATCAGTTGGATTACATCGCCTTTTTGAATGCCTGCACAAGCCAATGAAATAGCTTCGTTGTACGCCAAACGGTCTAAATCCTTATCAGTGAGACCAAAAGTAACGGGCGTTCCCATAGTGCCTGAGGTAGAAGCATAGTCTACAATAGCAGTTTTAGGCACGCAGAGAAAAGCGTCGTTCTCGCGTTGCAAATCGTCTTTATGAGTAGTGGGTATTTTTTGTAAATCGGCAAGGGTGCGGATATCCTCTATACGGATATGGTGTTTACGGAAGAGATTTTGATAAAAAACCGATTTTTCATTGAGATATTGCAATAGTTCTCTCAGTTTTTCTTCCTGAAAAGCGATAATCTCGGCTTCCGATTGGGTTTCTATGGTTGGAATAAGTGCACTCATTATTTTTGTTAATAAAACTTTGCCAAAGGTTCTAATGCCCGTGTGGCTCACACCTTTGGCAAAGTTGTATGTAAATTTCCTTATTTAAAAAGTCGTTTTAAGGAATTTAAGAATCCTTTTTCTACCACATCGATACCGATACCAAAATTACTATCAGCCATAGTGTGATAATCTTCACGGATAGGTTCTAACTTATGCAATGGCAATTCGATATTTGTGAGCGGATTGTACTCTACAATTACCTTACCAGAGTTTTTAGTGATGAATTTTTGGGTTTTATGAGTAAAATACTCATTTTTGATATCACACTCTTGTACGGTGTATTTTTCCTTAGTATCGATATTTTCATCGGTTTTGAGTTCAATTTCATAACGCTCGCTATCGAAGTTGTGCCAGAAACTCGCATCGCTGTGCTGGTGTTCACGAATGCTGTTTTTCAACACACTACCATCGTAGTACATCAAGAAACGACGACCTTCACTATCAACGAAGTAAGGTTGCTCAATAGTTGCTTCGTACTTCACGACAAATTCGTTTTCCACCTTGTCATCCTTTACTATTTGCAAGGTAGCATCTTTGAAAATCTCGCGGAAATCTTTGCCTTTGCGGTCATTTACATAGTTGAGTGCGTAGAACAAAGAGTTGTTCCAGCTGTCCAAACGTTCGTTTTTATTGCTCGACTTGAAGTAACTACGCATAGAATTAGCGCGATTATAACGATAAGTAGTAAGCAGTTGAATTTTACCTATATTGCCTTTGGCTTCTAAGGTAATGCGTTCATCTATACAAAAATCATCGAAATAAGTAGGTTTACGTACTTGTAGCTCTTGGTTAGGCAAGATTTCCATAAAGTGACAGAAAGAAATCACAGCGCGTTTCTCCAATCTACCAAACTCATTACGAGCAGTAGCGTCCACAAAGTACTCTTTCCCTTTATAGTTGATTTTCACTATCACGTGGTTGAACGAGAGCAATGAAGGGAGGTAGAACTGCATATAATAATCGGAATTGTAGTTCACCAATACCACTGAAGCCTCTACACCAAGGTAGTTGAGTATAGATTTTAACAATACGCATTTCGCTTTACAGTCTCCTTGTTTATTTTGGTAAGTAAGTGCAGGCGCTTGTGGTTTGTGTCCGTTCATCTCATCGGCGTTGTACACGTAGTAGATGTTATTTTGTACGAACTCTATAGCGTATTGCAATTTCTCGTCGAGGGTAGCCATACCGTTGAGTTTCTCTACCAAATCGGGAGCGAAATCAGCGGGTTGTGCTTTGAATACCTCTTCGTAAAGCGGATAGATATAGTTAGACAAGTCTTTCCAAGTACTATCGGTAGCGAAATCTATAAAAGGGAAGATTTCACGGTTAGGGTCTACTGGGTTGATGTAGTTTTCTTGTACTATCTCAAATGCTTCACCCTGTGCTAAGTATTTCACCTGACTTGGGATTACGTTACCCTGCTCGTCGCGGAAGAATACATCTTTATAAGCCACGCGTTTGTTGCGATTGTTGATGAGCTTGAAGTGGTATTTGCCGTACGCCCAATAAGTATCGGGAGTTACATATACATACTTCATAAAGTCACGGCGCAAAAACTCTTTTTCAGTAAACACTTTTTCTTTAGTGTCTTCCAAAATGAGGATATCGTCGAGGTGAAGGTCTTTGATAGAGAAGTTCAGCTTTTTAGAACTGCTGATAATACCACGACCACTTTGCCCTTCGTTGTCCAATACTTTTATAGTGGTATCGGCTGTTTTGTCAATAAGCTGACCGTTGCGATACACACTGATGCGATGGATGCTAAAGTACTCATTTTCTTCGAGTATCATATCGTACATTGAAGCGCGTTCCAAGTTTTCGGGTTGGGTAAGGGTATAAGCCATCAACGTATAGTCAGAAGTACTATTATCGTCTACTTTGCTGTATTTATGTAGGAAATAGCAGTAGTCGCGCCCCTCATCGGTTTGTTCGCGGGAGAAGTCGGTTTCTACTAAAAGTTGTACCATTTCGTTATCAGAAAGGGAATTTGTCCAATCGCCTGCTTCGGCGAAGCTGTATAGTTCTTTTTCTTCTGTTTGCACTTTTTTGTTTAGAGTTTAAAAATTTGTATTTTAATTATATAAGAGAGAGAAAGCCCCCGACTCACTTACTCGGCAATTGCCGACAATCCCGAAGGGGACAAGCTGCAAAAGTGAATATTTATAAAGATAAACTATTCCATTGCAGTATTTAAAGCTAATAGGGTGCAAAGGTAATACTTTTTTGATTATTTTGCTAATAGTTGTGCACTTTTTACTAAACGCACGAACTCTTTGCGGTAACCTTCGGGGTCGTTACCTGTAGCTCCTTCAGCTAATTTTACTACTTGTTCATAGGAAGCATTGGCCTTGTTATCGCTTTCGCGCAACAGCATTCCGAACTCGGCTACACTAGCTGCAAAGCGAAAATCAACAGAAGTATCAGAGAGTTTTTTGTTGTTGAAAGGCAGTGGTTCGGTTACTTCTACACTTTTAGCATCCTTTTCTTTAGGGTCTTTATAACGTATTTTGAGGAAAGCTACCTCGCCACTATTTGCTTGATCGTTAAGGGTTTTATGTTGGTAACGGAGATCTTGAGCTATTTTACCATCAGAAGGTACTAATTCATAGAGAGCAGTTACAGTATGTCCTGCTCCTATTTCACCAGCATCTTTTTTGTCGTTAGTAAAATCTTCTTTAGCAAGCATACGATTTTCATAGCCTATCAATCGGTAAGCTTTCACATACTTAGGATTGAATTCTACTTGTAGTTTTACATCTTTAGCCACTGTGAAAAGCGTACCACCAAACTCATTTACCAATACTTTTTTAGCTTCGGTGAGATCATCAATATAAGCGTAGTTACCATTGCCTTTATCGGCTATGGTTTCAGCCATATCATCGCGATAATTACCCATACCAAAACCTAAAACTGACATATAAATACCACTTTCGCGTTGTTCTTCGATGAATTTAGTCAGTTCTTCAGTGTTGTTAATCCCCACATTGAAATCGCCATCGGTAGCGAGAATCACGCGGTTATTTCCTTTTTTAATAAAAGATTTTTTGGCTTCTTCATAAGCGAGTTGTATTCCTTTTTCGCCTGAAGTTGAGCCCATTGCCACCAACTCATCTAATACTTTTACTATTTTTTCTCTGTTTTTTACAGCTGTAGAAGGCAAGGCTACTTTTGTACCACTGGCATAAGTAACTATAGCTACTTTATCGGTAGGTTTTAACTGACCTAACAAGAGTTTGAAAGACGATTTGAGCAGCGGCAACTTGTTAGGGTCGCTCATTGAGCCCGATACGTCAATCAAAAAGACGATATTAGAAGGAGGTGCTTGTGATAAATCCAATTTTTTAGCTTGTAAGCCAATGCGCAACAAGAGATTTTTGTCGTTCCAAGGAGCTGGTGCTAATTCGCTTGACGCACGCAAAGGCGATTTTGTTTCGGCAGTAGGTTGAGGATAATTATAATCAAAATAATTGATCATTTCCTCGATGCGCACGGCATCTTTTTGAGGGAATTGTCCATATCCTATCATTCGGCGTACATTGGTATACGAAGCTCTATCAACATCGGCTGAAAAGGTAGAAACTGGCTGATTTACCACTTCTACAAAACCATTTTCTTTAATTTCTTTATAGGTTTCTCCTTTTTGGTATTCGGGGAAGTAATAAGGAGTTTCTTCAGTAACATTCACTCTAGAATTTAAATTAATATCTTTTGCAGACATCGCTTGATCGCTACGAACCATTTTAGGTTTATCAGCTGGATGACTTGGGCTACGACCTATGAGCTCTCCACTACTCTCAGAGTATTTATTTCTATTGAAACAGCTGGCTAAAAGCAAGGTTGATAAAAGGCAAAGAGTGATATTTTTTTTCATATTTAGGTATTATTTAACTGAGTTGCCGTAAGTAATTAAATCTCCCACGAATTTTCACGAATTTGAGAGTGTATAAAAGTCTTTATTTTTTTATTATATCACAAATTTTCACCTGACAGTGAATTATTTTGAAGCTGTTTAAACTTTTTCCTATAATAAAGT
>NZ_KB291393.1:40596-67227 GCF_000318295.1 Capnocytophaga sp. oral taxon 326 str. F0382 | reverse complement strand
CTACATAACATACTCTAAAAGTAATTGATTATCAAGTTTATAGAATATTTCAAAGTTTCTTACCTGTGCGGCTCGCTCTTTTGGCAAAGTATAGGGATAAAAAAACTGCCCGCGGGGTGTGCGGGCAGTTTTGTATGGAGAGGAAAGGGGATTAATATTCGTATTCTTTAGTGCCTTGAAACTCTCTTGTGCCGTTTTCTACTTTATATTGCTTTACCACCGTTGGGTAGCCATCAGCATTATAAGTGTACTCAAAGGTGCTAAGAGTTTCGTCTTTTGTGCCATTATGCTCGTGAGTATTTTTATAGGTTAAGATATTATTCTTCCCACTATCAGGGTCAAGAAAACTTGTAGGGTCAGGCTCTACAAAATGAATCTTATAGTGTAATGGATTGCGCTTAGTATCATAAGTGTATTCATTTATAGAATTAGGATCTGATTCTACCACTTTCATTACATTTCCGTCAGAAAGAGTATAAGTTGTAGTATCAGTGCCATAAGAATAAGAAGTATTAGTCACTACTGCACCATTGAGGTCTTTTTCATATTGGGTTGTTACTACAATTACCGTATTGCCACTATAGGTAAATTGTTTTTCTCTATAATAAGTACCACTTTGGACATTTCCATTTACATAAATAGTAGTAGGGTGGCTTCGCAAAACACTTTTAAGTTGATTACCTATATAAGAATACTGATATGTGTAAGTACGGTAGTCACTTTCATACTTTTCTGTTTTAGTAGCTACCTTTCCATTTTCATACGTAAAGTTTTGCACATAGTTATCTCTTCTTGCATTTTCTACTTTTATCCGTTTAACAAAATTTCCTTCATAACTGATATTGGTAATAACAGTAGTACCTGTCTGCACACCATTCTCGTAATTAGCTTCAGAAAATGACACAGGACGTCCTCCCTCATAAGTAAGTGTTATTACCCCTTCGAGGTTTCCATCCTCGTCCTTAGTAGTAATTTTCTTAACCAGAAGGTTTGCTGAATCACTGCCATTGTCGTCGTTTTTGCAACATCCTATAAGTGTAGCCACTGCCAAAAGGCTGAATAAAATTTTCTTCATAATGCTATAAGTATTTAAATTTTGGGGCAAAGATAGTAAAAAATTACGAAGTCGTAGCACGACGGGCAATTAAAAAACTGTTCCAAAAATTCTATATTGTAGGGGCGTTTGCAAAACGCCCCTACAATGTAACTAAAAGTAATTGATTATCAGATTTATAGAATATGTCAAAGTTTTTTGCCTGAGCGGCTCGCTCCTTATTTTCTCATTACCTCTACCCATTTGCCATTGGTGCGGGTGTTGTAGCGGTTGCTGTACATCGCTTCGGCATAAGTGCCAGGCAGATAGTACTTGCCCGCATACGAGGCGTTGAGTTTGAGCTTGATATACTTGGTTTGCTTAGCTTTGAGTGACAGATAGAAATTCGCGCGGTCGTCGCGGAAATCAGCGTAGTCTATATTGCTATTGTTGCTGCCTTCATCGTAATCGGTAAAGCGGGTATTTACAATTTCCCAACCCGAAGGGATGATTTGAGTGAGCGCTACATTCTCTACCGCCTCACCAGTGAGGTTGGTAATCTCAATTGTGGCTACAAACTGAGTGCTTTGGCGCAAATTGGTCACATCAAGTGTGTGTCCGTTGCTATCGCGGTAAGTAGTGTTAATAGCCAATCCGTTTTGCATAGCCAACTCTTTGCCTACAGGTAGTATACCGCTGGTGATGAGGCGTACATAGAGGGTTTGGTTACCATTGTTCTTCACTTGTAGGGTCTCATTGCCTTTAGCAGCAAGGGTTTTCTGTAGCATAGGCTCGGTAGCTTTTAGATTTTCGGTTTTACCACTGAGGGTATAGCTGGCATTGATGCTTCTACCGCTCTTATTTTTCTGTATGTATTTGGCCATTGCGTAGAGGGCATAAGCAGTGGTTTGGGTGCTAAGCCAATCGTTAGTAGAGAGTTTTTCGGCTATCTCTAATGCCCATCGTCCTGCATCTTCTTTTCTGCCGATGAGCAAAGCGGTTTCCATTGCCATTGCCTTGTTGCGGAGTACAGAACCGTAATAACTATTGGCATCATCGTCGATAGCGGTGGTTTGGAACAATTTTTCGGCAGTTTGTTTTTGTCCGGCAAGGGCGTAGGCAGCTGCCAAAGTGCGTTTAGCATTAGGGGTGAGCTCGTTGAGTTCACGCAAGCGGTTCATAGCGCCTATGTTAGGATCTCCGGCGAGTGCCAAAGTATAGAGGCGATAGGCTTGGGCAAAATCGTTTTGGTATTTACCCTCATAACGCCATTGGCGCGCTTCACTATTCTGATAGTTGAGCCAGCTCTGTTTGCTACCCGATGGCAACACATAGCCTTTTTTCTCGGCTTCTACAAAAAACTGACCTATATACGAAGTTACCCAATCATCGGCGTAACGACCTCCTTTCCAATAGGTAAAGCCACCGTTAGAAAGTTGGTTCTCGTGCAATTTGCTGATGGCTGCACTCACATTGCGGTTCACCTCGTCGGCTTTTTCTTTAGAAAGGGTTACAAAATCACCTAAGAAAAGTTGAGGGAATGCCCCTGAAGTAACTTGTTCGCCACAGCCGTGTGGATAGGCAATAAGATAACCCAAACGCTGAGTGAGGTTTACCCCTGGGAAGCTGGAAACTTCCAACACTGTTTTGGCTTTTTCGCCAAAGAGGTTGATATTGAGAGAATGTGACTGTCCGCCTTGCAATACTGCATTTTGTACTACATAAGTAACAGGGTTAGGGTTGTACACATCCATTTCCACCTCATAAGTAGATTTTTCTTTACCTGAAGTAGCGGTGATTTTCACTTTGGCAATACCTGTTTGAGCAGTGGTTTCGAGTTCAAAATAAGCCATTTTCTCTCCAGTGCTATCAAAGTGTAGTTGCTGGTGGCGGTTGCTAGTAACTTTAAACAAACCATTGGTTTCTACCTGCAAGGCAACATCTTTCACTTGTTTTTCCATAGCAAAAACGGTTACCGGCAATACTATTTTCTCGTTAGGCACAGCTTTGCGCGGCAAGGAACCTAAAATTGATAGCGGACTTACCACAGGTATATCTTTTTTCTCGGCACTACCAAAAGCATTGGCGGCTACATTGCTGGCGACTACCATCACACGAGCAGAACCCATATAATTAGGAATTTTCACAGTATGAGCGTTGGTAGCTCCCTTCTTGAGTTCAAAAGGGCCGCGGAAAATAACAAAAGGTTTGAATCGGTTTGCTTTTTGAGCATCGGCGCCGCCTAAATCCTCGTCACCTCCTATGCTAAACGCCTGATTGATAGTTCCACCATAGGCGCCAATCACATCGTCGTACACGTCCCAAGTTTTTACTCCTAAAGCCGTTTTGCTAAAGAAAGTATTCCAAGGGTTTGGTGTTTTGAAGCGGGTGAGATTCAATAGTCCGTCCTCCACAATTGCCACGGTATAGGTCATTGGTTTACCCGATTTCTCACTTACCTTGATGCTTACTTTTTGGTTAGGTGTCAATCGGTCGGGCATTTGGATTACAGGGTTGAGCACTGTGTTTTTATCTACTACTTTCACGGGAACAACTCCGTACAAGCGAATAGGCGCATCGTTGAGCGTTTTGTTGTGCGGTTGCAAGAGGGTAACGTAGAAATACACATTAGGCGACATCTTATTGGTGATAGGCACCTCAAAAGTAGTCTCTTTGTTAGCAGTTTCTACCCAATAAGTTTCGAGTACATCGTTGCCATTTTCTACCGAAATAAGCGCACGCCCGCCTTTATCGGAGGGGAAAGTGATTTTGGCTTTTTCGCCTACATTGTATTCTTTTTTGTTAGTACCTAAGGCGAGCATCACCGCTTCACTACCTTCACTGCCACGTGATTTGCCAGTCCAGTCACCCCAATCAAAATAAACAGTAGTACCGCACTTATGACCGCTTTGGTTATCGCTGAGCATAATGAAATAGCGGCCCCAGTCGGCATCAGGGATATTGAGGGTAAATCGCCCTTTACCGTTGCTATCGGTGGTGAGATAGTCGGTTTTGTAAATAGCATTACTGCTGCTGCTGTTGTAGGTAGAGATGTTTTGGTTAGAAGCGTCCCACCACCAGTTCCAACCTACTTTATAAACAGTAACTGCTACGGTTCTGTTGCCCAGCGGCTGCCCGTTTTCACTGAGCACTACAGCATCGAAAGTATGGTTTTGCTGGGTGTTGTAGTAGTCGTATTTGTTAGTTTCGGGCAAACGCAAGCCCACATACTCACTATAAGGAGAGAAAGAGGCGGTACTCACATCGGTGCTGAAGTCACCACCGCTTTCGTTAGCTTGGGTGAGGAAGTTCACCTTTAGCATACCAGGAGCTTCTAAGTCGTTCGTTCTGAAGTAGAAATTCGCATTACCATTGCTATCGGTTTGTCCTTCGTACACGTTCATTTCTTCGCTCTCAAACTGGTAAGCACGGTTGTTGAACACGTATTTTTCATAGCCTTTAAAAGCGGTTTCTAAGGGGTAGAATTTTGCTTTTACATTTACCCCCGTATTGCCCGCAGGACTACCGTGTAACCACAATACTTGCAAGTGCACATTCTCTCCATTACCGCTGATGAGTTTTCCGCTGAGGCTATTCTCTATCTTTAGGCGGTTAGGTTTGATAGTTTCTATTTTGATGCGTTTGCTAAACTTGGCAGCTCCTGCCGAAATAGCAACACTCCAATTGCCTGTAGGAGCATCGGCATTGGTTTTCAATCCAAAAACATATTGATTGGTAGGGTTGCTGGTTTGCATACGTTCGGCAATCACCTTGCCATAAGGGTCGGTAAAGCGGAGTTTGATAGGTAATTTTTCAGGATTTTTTTGAGCAAAATCGTTTAAAATGAAACCGACATAAATGCTGTCACCAGGGCGCCACACGCCGCGCTCACTATAAATAAAGCCATTGAGTCCTTTCTGCAAGCGCATACCATCTACATCGTATTTGCTCACCGATTGGGGAGCGCCGTCGTCTAACTTCACATAAGTAGTAAACTTATCTTTTTTTACTTTAGCAAAATAAGCGCGGCTGCTGAGGTTTAAGCGCAACATTCCCTTGCTATCGGTTTTGCCTTCTTGTATTTTCTGTTGTTGGTAGCTAAACACCTCTACTACAGCTCCATCTACGGGTTTGGTAGTGAGCAAATCGTTTACTATAATGGTAAAACTATTGGTTTGACCTTTCTTCACTATTACCCCGAGATCGCTGGCGAGCACATTGGTGCCCACTGTTCTGCCGTAGTAATAATCGTCTTTGCAAGGGCTATCCTCATCTTCTTCCCAGTAGAATTCTTCGTCGTAATCGTAGTAATATTGAGCGTAGTTCACATCGTCGTCATTCAGGGGTTTTTCTTCAAATGAAAGGTCGAGGGGTTCTTCGTTTTTAGAGCCACAAGCGTAGAGTGAATAGTTTTTGGTCATCCCTAATTCCACGCGGTAAATAGCTCCTGGTTCGGGGGTGATTACCGATGCTAAATCTAAGGAATAGGTGTTCCACTCATTGAGCGGATAGAGCGCTCCATCATTCAATTTTAATACTTTACGTGCAATAGGCTTACCCACGCGCTGTATATAGGAGCCTCCGCCTAAATCGTTATCTTGCAAAAATTGAAAGATATTGTTCTCAAAAATGCGGTATACAGTAACATTCACCGCTCGCAAGTTGATAGTTTGGAAGTTAATTTTCAAATTTTGCGAGCTCGGCAGTATGGTGCCGCTTTTAAGGAAGCGAATATCGGGTTTTTGTTGTAAAAATTTGATATTAAAAGTCGCTTCTTTTTCCAAGCGATCGCCATAGATATTCTTGATGCCTTTGGAAATGTGCACCTTGTAATCACCTTCTTTTTGTTCCTCGCGGAATACTTTCACCACGTTACCATTTACACTGTATTTCAGTGCGGTATCGGTATTGCTAAGGCTGATGAGCCCTGTAAAATCTTGTTCTTTTTCTAATGGGTCGGAAAAGTTTACACTAAACGATTGGTTGGCGCCATCGGTGCGGGCGTTTAGCGCTTTGAATACTCCTTTTTGTGGAATAGTATAGGAGAATGGAATAAGGTTTTCCTGAGGAACATCCTTAGTATCCCATTTAATTTCAAGTGTTTGCTCTTTATCGATACGCGGGATACTATCAAAAATAATCACAAACTTGTTGTTAGTGCCTTGTGATTGAAATTTTACAGCTACTTTTTTGCCGTTGAGGTTGGCTTTGAGCACATCTTTTACGGTTTCGTAGGAAATTTGGTCGTTAGCTAAGAGCTCGGCGTTGAGGAAGTACAAATTTTTGTTGTAGGACTGCAAGTCGCCCGATTTAACTCTAAAAGCCTGTTCTAAAGTTTTTACAGTGAAGTTGAAGAGTTCGAGTTCTTTTTTAGGTACGCTGTAGAGCTTTTTTACGTTGAAAGAAATTTGATATTCAGTGTTTTGAGCTAAGGGTTTATTAGGCACAAAGGCGATTTGTGACGGACTTTGGCACACTACTTTTCCTTCTACTTTAGGAGAAATTTCAAACAGATGGAGGTCGTTTATCTTGTCCATCTTTTCTTGAGATAGCGGTTCATTCAGTAGTATTTTAATCCCTGAATGGGCAGAAATCACCCCTGAGGTATACCCCGAAATATAATCTTTAAAAGCCAGCGGATCGCTGTTGAAATTGGCGTTTTTCTTACAAGCAACTGCTAATAATAATGTTAAGAGTACAAAGCCTATTTTTTTCATAGTTCAATAACAATTGATTTTCAAGCGACAAAAATAGTAATAATTTTGTTAATTAACAAATTTGCCAATCTGCTAATTTGCTAATTTGCTAATTATTTGTACTTTTGCACTTCAAACTTTACCAAAGTTGAAAATGCAAATCTGATGATGATTAACAATACTAAGAAAATGACAAAAAAACTCCTCCTTTTCGCCTCTTTGCTGCTAATGGTAGCCTGTGGTGACAAAAAAGAAAAGGAAATTGCCGCTATACCAATGTCCTTTGAGATGGTGCGCTTGGATTCACTATTTGTAAAAACTCCTGATGCACAGTTCCCTGCCTTGCGCCATCAATATCCTTATTTTTTCACTCCCAGCATTAGCGATAGTGAATGGGTGGAAATCAAAAACAAACCCATTTTCCCCGATTTGCCAGAATTTGCAAATATCTATTATCACACCTTATATAGCGAAGTAGAAAAACAATTAGGTGATTTATCAACCGAAAAGAAAGAACTAAAAAGTTTGTTTCAACATATCAAGTACTATTTTCCTAAATTTCAAGCGCCTAAGGTCATCACCCTCCTCAGTAGAGTAGACTACGAGTCGCGTGTGATTTATGCCGATAGCCGCCTGCTTATAGGCAGTGATAACTACTTGGGCGCCAAACACCCATTTTACCAAGATATGCAACATTACATCTCTACCGAGCTCGACAAAAAATATTTAGCAGTGGATGTAGCCGATGCTTTTGCTGAAAAATTAGTGCCTCGTAGCGTACATCTTTCTTTTTTGGACAATATGATTTACGAAGGAAAAAAACTGTACTTGGAACAACAATTACTTCCTAAAAAATCTACTGCCGACTTGTTGCGATATACCGACCAGCAGTACGCGTGGGCTGAAGCTAATGAACCCGAGATATGGCGTTATTTTATAGAAAAAGAGCTCCTTTATCAAACTGATAAGAAGCTCCTTGCGCGTTTTCTCTACCCAGCGCCTTTCTCTAAATTCTATTTGGAATTAGATAATGAGTCACCAGGGCAAATAGCAAAATTTATGGGGTTACGTATCGTTCAGGCGTATGCCGAAAATCATAAAGAAGAACCATTAGTAAAGATTTTGGCAATGAACTCCGATGCCCTCTTTAAACAATCACAGTACAAGCCTAATAAGTAATGATGAGATTTTTGAATGGGCGTTTGCAGCACATACCCAGCTATCGCTGGCTTTCCTACAAATTATCTCTTATCTCCTAAGACCTCTAAGACATTATCTAAAGCCTTAACCACCTCTTCCGAAGTGTCTAAGGTTACTAACTTATGGCGGTGTTCCTTAAAATTAGGGATTCCTTTAAAATAATTAGCATAGTGGCGGCGCATTTCTACTACCCCTTGGCGTTCGCCTTTCCATTCTACCGACCATAACAAGTGGTTTTTAGCTGCTTCCACACGGTCGGCAATAGTAGGAGAGGGGAGAAGTTCGCCTGTGGCAAAATAGTGTTTGATTTCATTGAAAATCCACGGATAGCCAATAGCCGCGCGCCCTATCATAATGCCATCGATACTATACTTATTGCGGTATTCTAAAGCCTTTTCGGGGCTATCGATATCACCATTGCCAAAAATAGGAATGTGCATACGCGGGTTGTTCTTCACTTTGGCAATATAACTCCAGTCCGAGTGCCCTTTGTACATCTGGCTGCGGGTGCGTGCGTGAATAGTGAGCGCACTAATCCCCACATCTTGCAGTCGTTCAGCTACTTCCTCTATGTTGATACTCTGTTCGTCCCAGCCTAAGCGCGTTTTCACTGTTACCGGTAGGGAGGTACTGTTTACCACAGCTTTGGTAAGGCGTACCATTAGGTCGATATCCTTGAGTACTCCAGCGCCCGCTCCTTTACTCACCACTTTTTTCACTGGGCAACCAAAGTTGATATCCACCAAATCGGGGTTTACAGTAGCTACAATTTTAGCCGAGAGCGCCATAGCCTCCTCATCACCCCCAAAAATCTGTATTCCTACGGGGCGTTCATAGTCAAAAATATCTAATTTTTGTCGGCTTTTAATAGCATCGCGTATCAAACCTTCCGATGAGATGAACTCGCTGTAGAGCATATCAGCGCCGTGCATTTTGCACAGTCGGCGAAAAGGAGGGTCGCTCACATCTTCCATAGGAGCGAGCAGTAGTGGGAATTCTCCCAAGTCTATATTTCCTATTTTAGGCACGTTGTAATAAATTTATTTTCAAAGGCGCAAAGGTAGTGTGTAATTAGCAAATTAGCAAATTTGGGGATTAGCAAACAAAAAAATCTTTTAAAATTTTGCTACTTTAAAAAATAATTGTATTTTTACGCCCCAAATTTAGGAATTAGAAGGTAATATACTAACTCCTAACTCCTAAACCTCTAAACCCTATTACGTTATGGAAGAAAATATCAGAGTACGTTATTCCGATAAGGAATTGGAAGAATTTAAGGCACTTATAGAAGAAAAAATCAAAAAAGCTCAAGCTGATTTGGAACTTATCAAAAGCTCCTATATGAATAGTGCTACTAATGGTACCGACGACACTGCCCCTACTTTCAAAGCTTTTGAAGAGGGTTCTAAGGTAACCAGCAAAGAAGAAAACACTGCCTTGGCTATCCGTCAAGAGAAGTTTATTCGCGACCTTAAAAATGCGCTGATTCGCATTGAGAACAAAACTTATGGCATCTGCCGCGTAACAGGTAAACTCATCGATAAACGCAGGTTGATGGCAGTGCCTCACGCTACCCTTAGCATTGAGGCTAAAAATATGCAATAGCCTGATGACACTCACCGAGTATCTACACCAAGAAACTCAAATTCCCATCACAACCCTTACCTCCCTAACGGCTCACCTATTCGAGCGCAGGGAGGTAAAGAAGTATAACATTTTGCTCAAAGCGGGCACTACTTCAAAAGAGTTGTTCTATGTGGAAGAAGGCTTGTTGCGCTGTTTTTACTACAAGAAAAAGAAAGATATTACCCATAATTTTTTTCTCGAAAAGATGTTTTATTTTCCAGTGGAAAGCATCTATTTCAATCAATCTTCTCCTTTGTGTTTAGAAGCCTTAGAAGACAGTGTAGTGTGGGTAGCCAACTTTTCGGAAGTAGAACTCGTAGTAAATGAACATCAGGAACTTGAACGCCTGATGCGCCTGCTCTTGGTCTCAGCTATCAAATCACTCACCGAGCGGCTGTACCTCGTAAAGTTCCAAACCGCCCAAGAGCGTTACCAATGGCTGTTAAACAACTACCCCCAAATACTCCTCCGCGCTCCCTTAGGGCATATTGCCTCATTGTTAGGCATTACCCAGCAAACCCTCAGCGTTATCAGAGCAAACCTCCTAACCCCTGTTCCCTAACCCCTAAATCCTATGACCTACCGTCTTGCCTCTCCTGCCGATGCCCGTAAAGTAGCTACTGTGCTCACCGATGCTTTTGCTAATTACAATATGTATCGCGCGGTGCTCAGCTCTTTTTTTACTACCGATAGCAAGTATATCGACTATCTGAACAAATTGCATTATGTGCAAGTGATGAGCAATATCCGCAAGGGCTATTGCCTGATAGCCGAAGAAAATGGCGAAATTATAGCTGTTGCTGTGATGCAATCACTGCGCCACACCCGTATTACCCTTTGGGACTACCTGCGCTCAGGAGCTTTTGTGCTTTGGCGTTATGCCAAACCTACTCAATGTTTCTTGCCATTTTTAGACAAGAGCAGCGAGTACGCCAAAAAACAAACTTCTGAAAACAGATGGTATTTAGAGAGTTTTGTAGTGAGTCCCGTGTGGCAAGGCAAACACATAGGAGGTAAGTTTTTAGACGAAGCCGTTTTGCCTTTAGTAGCGCGTGAAGGAGGTAGCCAACTCAGTTTGGTTACCAATACCGAAACAAATGTATCTTTCTACCAAAAACACGGTTTTGAGCAAATTCACCAAACCAAAATAGGGGGCGTAGATGTTTGGACGATGCTGGCGGAAGTAAAGAGTTGATAGTGAATAGTAAAAAAATCGCATACTTTGCCAAAGTTTTTGCCCGCACGGCTTGTAGCTTTGGCAAAGTTTTTTTATGCTCTAAACCCTCAAATTTGCTAAATTCCTGATTATTTTCTACTTTTGCGCCAAACAAACGTCTAACGGCTAATAATTAACGAACTATGTCAGTAACAGTAACCATAGAGCAAACCAGTCCGCAAGCCAATGCTATTATAGAGATGTTGAGAGCTTTTGATTTTGTAACGTTCAAAGAACCCAAAAAAGCAAAAGTCTTGGCAACGCCTATCCAGTATCTAGCTTCAGATGAAATATTGGAGGAGGACGAGAATGGTATTCCTTTAGAGCACAAGGATTTTATTTTAGACCTCTCAAGGAAAATCAATAAGAAAATGACTGACCGAATGAGGAAACATTTTAATATTTAAAAAAGGAAGAATGGATACTGGAATGATGTTAAAGGAAATAAAACCTGAAAAATCGCATACTTTGCCAAAGTTTTTGCCCGCACGGCTTGTAGCTTTGGCAAAGTTTTTTTATGCTCTAAACCCTCAAATTTGCTAAATTCCTGATTATTTTCTACTTTTGCGCCAAACAAACGTCTAACAACCACTGCCCGTGTGGCTCACACCTAACGACTAAAAATAACCGATATATGAAATTCAACGAGTACAAACACTTAGACCTTACTAAGATAGCAGAAGAAATATTGGCTTTCTGGAAAGCCGCTAACATCTTTGAGAAGAGCATCGCCTCACGTGAGGGCGCTATTCCGTTCGTGTTTTTTGAAGGACCCCCATCCGCTAATGGAGTGCCTGGTATTCACCACGTGATGGCGCGCTCTATTAAGGATATTTTCTGCCGTTATAAAACTCAGAAAGGATTTCAAGTAAAACGCAAAGCAGGATGGGATACCCACGGCTTGCCTGTAGAATTGGGGGTAGAGAAAGAACTCGGCATTACCAAAGAAGATATAGGCAAAAAAATAAGCGTAGAGGACTATAACAAGGCTTGTAAGGAAGCCGTGATGCGCTATACCGATATCTGGAATGACCTTACCGAGAAAATAGGCTACTGGGTGGATATGGAAGACCCTTATATCACCTACAAACCTAAGTATATGGAAAGCGTGTGGTGGCTTTTGAAACAACTCTATAACAAGCAGTTGCTATACAAAGGATACACCATTCAGCCTTATTCGCCTAAGGCAGGTACTGGCTTGTCATCGCACGAGCTGAACCAACCTGGTTGCTATCGCGATGTGAGCGATACTACGGTTGTGGCGCAGTTCAAAGTAAAAGCATTAGCAGCAGCGGCAGCCAAACTATTGGGCAACCCTACAACTCCTATCCATATCCTCGCTTGGACAACTACCCCTTGGACATTGCCTTCTAACACTGCACTTGCCGTGGGCAAAGAGATTGAGTATGTACTCGTAAAAACATTCAATCAATATACTTTTGAGCCGATAACAATCATCATCGGCAAACCGCTTTTGACAAAACAATTCGGCAAGAAATTCGTAGAGGGCGATGCTACAGCCTTAGCGGCTTATACGCCTGAAAGCAAGACAATTCCTTATCAAATTATAGGGGAATGCAAAGGTGCTGACCTTGTGGGTACTGCTTACGAGCAACTCATTCCTTGGTGCACTCCTGCCGAAAACCCTACTGAGGCTTTCCGCGTGATTGCAGGTGACTTTGTTACGACCGATGACGGTACAGGTATCGTACATATCGCTCCTACCTTTGGTGCTGATGACGCCCGTGTAGCCAAAGAATACGGCGTACCACCAATGCTTGTAAAAGACGCTCACGGCAATTTGATTCCGTTAGTAGATTTACAAGGAAAATTTATCACAGGGCACAATATTCCTGAGGCTTTTGCCGGTAAATATATCAAAAATGAGTATTACGATGCAGGAGAAGCGCCTGAAAAATCGTGGGATGTGAGTTTGGCGATTCTCCTCAAAGAAGAAAACAAGGCTTTCAAAGTAGAAAAATACGTACACAGCTATCCACACTGCTGGCGTACTGATAAACCCGTGTTGTACTACCCGCTCGACTCGTGGTTTATAAAGGTTACTGACTTCAAAGACCGTATGTTTGAGCTCAATGAAACCATCAACTGGAAACCTAAGGCTACCGGTGAAGGGCGTTTTGGCAACTGGCTCAAAAATGCTAACGACTGGAACCTTTCGCGTTCGCGCTATTGGGGTATCCCGTTACCTATTTGGCGTACAGCCGATAAGCAAGAGGAAATCTGCATCGGTTCGGTAGAAGAACTAAAAGCCGAAATACAAAAAGCTATTGCAGCGGGCGTAATGACTGCCGACCCTTATAAAGATTTTGTAGTGGGCGACAACTCCGAAAGCAATTACGACAAGGTAGATTTACACAAAAATATCGTCGATAACATAGTACTCGTATCGCCATCAGGCAAGCCAATGCATCGCGAAACCGACCTTATCGACGTATGGTTCGACTCTGGGTCTATGCCGTATGCACAATGGCACTATCCTTTTGAAAACAAGGACTATATAGAAAACCATACCGCTTATCCAGCCGACTTTATCGCCGAAGGAGTAGACCAAACACGCGGTTGGTTCTATACGCTCCACGCGATTGCTACTTCGGTATTCAACAGTGTGGCATACAAAAACGTAGTGTCTAATGGTTTGGTACTCGACAAGAACGGACAAAAGATGTCCAAACGCTTGGGCAATGCGGTAGACCCATTCACTACCATAGCCGAGTATGGCGCTGATGCCACTCGCTGGTATATGATTTCCAACGCGAACCCTTGGGATAACCTCAAATTCGACTTGGAAGGGGTAGCCGAAGTGCGCCGTAAATTCTTCGGTACGCTCTACAACACTTATTCATTCTTTGCACTCTATGCCAATACCGACAGCTTCACTTATGCAGAAGCCGATATACCACTGGCTGAACGCCCAGAAATAGACCGCTGGATACTTTCGGAACTCAATACCCTTATCAAAGAAGTAGATGCCCTCTATGCTGATTATGAGCCTACCCGCGCTACGCGTGCTATCTCCGATTTTGTACAGGAGAACCTCAGCAACTGGTACGTACGCTTGTCACGTCGCCGTTTCTGGAAAGGAGAATATGAAACTGATAAGATAGCTGCTTACCAAACCCTTTACACTTGCCTCATAACCATCGCTAAACTGATGGCGCCTGTAGCACCTTTCTATGCCGATAGATTGTACAAAGACTTGGCGAGCGTTACTGGTAAAGAAAACAAAGAGAGTGTACACCTCACCGACTTCCCTGTAGCTAATGAAAGCTACATCGATAAGTCTCTTGAAAGCAAGATGCAGAAAGCGCAGACTATCTCGTCCTTAGTACTATCGTTGCGCAAGAAAGAAAGTATCAAGGTGCGTCAGCCATTGCAAAAGATAATGATACCGATAGCTAACGACACCGAGCGCGCTGAAATAGAAGCCGTAGCAAACCTCATCAAGCACGAGGTGAATGTGAAGGAAATAGAACTCTTGGAAGATGCCTCAGGTATATTGGTAAAACAAATCAAACCGAACTTCAAGACCTTAGGGCCTAAATTCGGTAAGGATATGAAAGCCATTGCCACAGCGGTACAAGAGTTTGGACAAGCGGAAATAGCTCAGTTTGAAAAAGCACAAACGTACAGCTTGCAACTGCCCGACAAAACGGTTACTTTGAGTTTGGAAGATGTAGAAATCAGCACCCAAGATATAGAAGGCTGGTTGGTTGCCACCGCTGGTAGCTTGTTGGTAGCCTTGGATATTCACATCACCCCCGAACTGCGCCAAGAAGGTATCGCTCGTGAGTTGGTGAACCGCATTCAGAATATCCGTAAGGACAATGATTACGACATTACCGACCGCATACAAATACGCCTCCAAGCGCAGCCCGCTTTGCAAGCAGCCGTTACTGCCAACGAAGCCTATATCAAGAACGAAACCCTTACCGACAGCATCACTTTTGTAGAGAGTCTGCCAGAGGGTGAAGAAATAGCCTTCGACGAAGTAACAACAAGAATAGTAGTTACAAAATCGTAAGCTAATGATACACTTTGCCAAAGGTGTGAGCCGCACCTTTGGCAAAGTTTTTTTTATTAGAGAGAAAGGAAATGATATAAGATAGTACTTATGTTTTTAAAATGCGATGATAAAAAAATTGAATTACATCCTACTGTGTGGGAATATCTATATCCCTATCTTTTAAGATTTTCGATAAAACACAATATTGACTGGACTATCTGGAAAGCAAAAGATGTAGTGTATATACCAGAAGATAAGAGAGAAGAGTTAATATTTATGTTAGAATATATTTTTGAAGAACTTATGGCAGAGTGTTATAAAGAACCTACACAAAGACAAAGAACAAAACATTCTACAAGGTTTGAAAATGTGGTTTTTAAAGATAAAAAATATATCTTAAACTATGTAACAGATATTATTGGAATCATTGGTTATTGGCTTATATATATGATAAATGCTTTGTCTTAGAATTTAAATACTACAAAACATAATTTTTAAAACTTAATGTAATGAAAATAAAATCTTTTTTCTGTGTTTTACTATTAATTGTGAGTGTGTATACTTATGCGCAAGGTGAAGTTGCTGGTAATGATTGGAGTAAAATGGGGCTGAGAGGCAAGGTAAAATTGGTGAAAACTTCTATTTATTTCGCTGAGGAAAAAGGCAATGATTTTGCCAAAGGGTCTACTCTCTCTCAAGGCATTTACCCTGTTAAAAAAATTAAACAGTACAGCGAAATGGAACGAATGGGGGTAAAAGCTTTCTTCATACAGTTTTTAGTAAACATTATCCCTTCGGCTATTACCTTTGATAAAAATGGTTTTATAACTGAAAAATGGCGCTATGATGATATATTTCCTAAAAAAATAGTATATACTTACGACAAAAAGCATCGTCTTATTGATAAATCGACGTTTGTAGATGAGGTTTTAGAAACGAAAGACACTGCTATCTATAACATCAAAGGACAATTGGAGAAAGAAATACTTGACCTAAAAACAAAAGATGAAACTATCTACATTTATACTTATAATGTTGATGGAGAGCTTATTCAAAGGAATTTTAAAAAAACTGAAGATCTCCCTTTGTTTAAAGAAATATACATTTATAACAATAAAAGACTTGTAAATAAGGAAGTTTACCAATTCGACCGACTTATATGGCGAGGACTTTATGAATATGGAGCAGAAGGAGAGCTTATTAAAGCCATTTCGCAGAAAATAGACGACTTTATATGGCACTCTAAATATACTTATGGTCAGAATAACCAGCTGAAAGAGGAATATCTTTTGATAAATGAGAGTGAAAATAATGGATTTTTAAACAAATTCGGTTCAGATAGGCGTTTGACGTATCATTTGACGTTTTCTACCGATTATCTTTGTGAGTACAAATATACGGATGACAAGCAGGGTAATTGGGTGAGAATGATTACATACGAACAAGGCGTACCTATGCTTTATGTAGAGCGAAAAATAGAGTACTTTAAGTAAAACACATTAACATAAGAATTTCTTCTATGGCATTGAGTTCTGAGGGCAAAAAGGTTTGTATACTCTTGTCGTGAATTAAGTATATCTTTTCACAAGTTTGCAAGGTTTCTAAAATATGAGAAGCAATCAATACGATGTGATTAGCAGCCAACTTGTTTAACAACTGTTTGATATGCAATGCCGAAGTAATGTCCAAACCGTTGAAAGGCTCATCAAAAATATAGAGGGTGTAGGGCTTTTGTAATACAGCATTACAATATACTTTCTTCCGCATTCCTGTAGAAAGCTCTCGAATGAGAAGTGTTTTATCTACTTCAAAAGGCATAGCCTCTTCTGGTTTTATTCCTAATAACAAACGAAAAAACGTATAAAACTCGGCTACTGTAAGGTGTTCGTACAAATAAGGTTCAGTAGGTAAAAAAACAATATCTTCTGGCATTAATCCCCTTTCGCAATAACGTACTTTTCCTTTAAAAGGGGTTAAACCTGATAAACATTTAAAGAAAGTTGTTTTTCCAGCACCATTTTTCCCCACTACTCCATAGAGTCCGTTCTTTGGAATAGAAACTTGTATGTTTTCGAGTATTTTTCTATCGGAATAGTGTTTTTCTTGAATGAGAATCTCCAGCATATTGTAGTTTTTTAATCTTTTGTATAGCCAAATAATAAAAATAAGGAATCGCAATAAGCGGAATGATATAAATTGCCCCTGCACTAATAGCCGCTAATGCAAAGAATTGCCATAAAGGGTTTTCCCAAAAAGCGTATTTAGTAATTACCCCCAAAATAGGAAAAGCGACAAACAAAGGTAGAATTGCTATATTCTGCGTTCCAAAGCCTATAAAATAAGTGATGATCAAGGGGGCAAAGAGTATCATTGTATTCAATAGTCCTGCTTTGAGTTGTTCGCGCAAGTATATTTCTCCTTTGTGATTTGCTACTGCTATATGCGGGCTAAATTCCCTTTCAAAATAGGGGACACAAGCGGTAAAAGCCATTGCTCCTAAAGCAAAAAGTGCTACGTTAGGATTCTCGTATATACGTCCTATTATCACAAGAGCTATAGTGAGAGGTAAGGCAATGATGAGTTTATACTTGCGGAAGGCGATATGCCAAGAGGGATCAGTAAGTGAGAAAGGGTATTTGAGAGTGAAGTTTTTTTTGGGTAAGTAACTTATAAATACAAAGAATAATAGAATTCCAATAGCTGTTGAGAAATCATTCTTTAACAACATAAGAATGAAAAAAGGCAGACTTTCGATTACATATTCCGCAATGAGAATTGCTCTATAATGCGAGTGTGCTTTTAGCAGCGATATATCTTTGCGAGTGTTGTGATAAGCAAAAGTACTCAAGGGCAAGCTCCAAAGGGCGTAGTGCCAAGTTTCATAATGCTGGTATAAGCCTAATAAGGCATAACATAACACACCCAATAGCAATCCCATAGTGAGCAAATCGTCTTTGGGGAAGAGTTTGCGATAGTAGATATAAGCGAGGTAGAGAGCGAGGCGCAACATTCCTTACATTTTATGTATCCAAAATTCGGGGTTGAGTCGTGTGGTGTTTTTGTATAAAAAGAACTTCATTTCGGTTTTGCCATTGCTATCGGTGAAGATTTTACCTAACGCTTCTTTAGCTTTTACCTTATCTCCTTTCTTCACATATACATCGGTAAGATTGTAATAAATAGTAATGTAATTCCCGTGGCGCACTTGCACTACTTTGTTGCTACCGGGGATAGATTGTATCGCCGATACCTCACCTTCAAACACACAACGGGCTTCAGCACCTTTTTCGGTGGCGATGGTTACCCCATTGTTATAGTGTTGTAATTCAGGGTATACGGGGTCGTAGTACACGCCGAAGCCTTGTGATTTATACCCTTTGACTACAGGCCATATCAAGTTGCCTTTGTTGGCTTCAAAACTATCGGCGACACGGCGCGACTCGGGGGTGAGGACAAAAGATACCTCGGCATCAGAAGCTGATGGAGGGGTAGAGGTGGTCATTCCGCCTTGTGAGGTTTGTGTTTTAGGAGCATTACCCTTGGCGCGGTTCAGGGCTGCCAAACGCTCTTTTTCACGTTTGTTAGCCTCGATAATTGCTAAGCGGATGAGGCGTTGTATTTCGCGGTCGATGGCGTTGGCTTGTTTTTGTTTTTCGCGTATTTGAGCTTCGTAACTGCGTTCTACCGTACGGATATTAGCCGCGAGGGTTTCTAATTCCTTTTTCTCAGTCTGCAAGGTAGCTTGTTCTTGGCGTTGTTCTTCAAGCACTTGGTTTTTGGTATTCCGTTGAGCTATGAGGGTATCGTTGAGGCTTTTAATCTTATTGGTTTTTGTTTGGATGAGGGTAACTTGTTCTTTGCGGTAGTTCACGTACTGTTTCATATAAGCCAAACGTTTGTAGGCTTGAGAAAAACTTTCGGATGAGAGCAAGAAGAGCAATCGGTTTTGAGCGGATTTACTTTTGTACGACTGTTTGATAATTTTGGCGTATTCGCTTTTGTGGTATTCTAATTCTTTTTTGAGGGTGCGCATTTGCTCCTCGTTATCGGCGATTGCTTTAGAAAGCAGATTTGCCTGCTGCTGATTGATTTGTATCAGGCGGGTGCGCGCTAATATTTTCTCGTTAGCGACTTCTATTTGTTGCACGGTAGTTTTGTGTTGCTGACTTTGTTGTTGGCGCAATGCCGACATCTCCTTGATTTGTTCAAGCAGTGCCTTTTTGCGTTGTTCTAATTCTTTTTGCTTGGTTTGTGCTGTGAGGAGCAGTGGGAAGCAAAGCAAAAAGAGTGTTGTTTTTAGTATATTCATAATGTGATGTAATTCACAAGACTGTTACAGACTTTGACAAAGTATCAATTTTTAATGGTTATTTCTTTCATTCCTGAAGGGATTTTAAAGGGGAATGAGAGATTTTTATCGAGGTCTAAACCTTTGAATTCTAAAGAGATTTGGGTGTTGCTATCGCCTTCGCTGGCAACTATTTTGATAGTGTGAGGCAAGAGGAGTTTGTCTACTTGTTGATAAGTGTAAGTAGCAGTAGCTTTTTGTTTGCCACCTAAATGATTCACTTCGGTAACACCTACGCGGTAGTTATCGGGCAAAAAACGGTAAATCGCTTCTATGGGTGATTCGCCAGTGACTTCGATGTTATACATATTGTTGTCCTCATTGAGGAGCTTGATAGTGCCTTCGCCTTTAAAGCTGAGACTGTAAAGCGCATTGCCTAACAGAAGATTTTGCAATTCGGTAAAGCCTACCTCTACCCCTAATAACTTACTGATATAGCTAAAGTCACCGCTGAAGTACGAGCTGTCTAAACGGTTGTAATATTCGGCTTTTTCGGGGGTGATGAGTGCTTTGGCAATGCCTAAAGGAGCAGAAATCCATATTGTTTTATCTTTTTCCATACGGAAAGAAAGAGGCAGGCTTTGTTCGTTTTTACCGTCGTTATAGGTTACCTGCAAACTCCCGCTCAAGGTATTGAAAGAGGGGAATGATTTTAGGTGGTGGTTGATAATTTCTTTGGATTGTTTATCAACGCTAACTTTTCCTGCGGGAGTTACCAAATTTTGTTTGGTTTTACAACTCACCAATAAGATAGTTGTAAGGATTAAGATGATTTTTTTCATAATATTTTGTCGATTTGCCAAAATGAGGGTTCTATATAGAAAACGGTATCTATAAAGAAAAGTGAGCCGTTACGAGTGAGGACGTTTTCGTCGTGAAGGTCTTCTAATATGATACCTAATTCGGGATTGCGATAGTCGTTATTTCGGATATTTATAAAACCATTCAGTTTCATAAAAGTTTTCACTTCTTCTAATGAAGTAGGGGTGTCTTCTTTGATAAAATCTTGTTTTACCACTGCATAAAGTGTGCCGTTATCTTTGTGAAAACCTTTTAATTCATAAGCTGTATCAGGGAAAAAATAGTTGTTCAGCAATAAATTATTGAAATAATCTATCCACGAGGTGTAGTAAATAGCATCGTTGAGTTTTAGTACTTCTTTTTCATTGTTCAAATACACTTTTTGCTCAGCACCTTCCGATACAAATAGTGATAAATCAACAGAATACCAAAGGTGTTGTGTTTCTATCCATTTGATAAGGCGCGCTGTTTCTTCATTTTTGAAGTGCTTCGCTCCCTCACTCGGCGAGCTTGAGCTCTTGCTTCTTCTAAGGTAACGGGTGGCTGCTTGGATAGTATCTCCATAGCTAACTTTGCCCGTTCCGCAAATGATAGTTTGTAACTCATATTTCAATTTGTTAATTTCCAACTCTGCTAATATGCTAATTTCCTCCCGTGCTTCCAAAGCCTCCGGTTCCTCTTTTGGTATCGGAAAGTTCGGTAACTGTTTGGAAAGAGGCTTTTGCGTATGCAGCAAATACCATTTGGGCGATGCGGTCGCCGTGGGTAATGGTAAAGGGTTCGTTAGAGAGGTTTACGATAGGCACTTTCACTTCGCCGCGGTAGTCGCAATCAATGGTGCCAGGGCTGTTGATCACAGTGATGCCGTGCTTGATAGCCATTCCGCTACGAGGGCGCACTTGAGCTTCATAACCTTCGGGGATTTCCAAGAATAAGCCAGTAGGCACAAGGGTGCGTTCTAAGGGTTGCAGGGTGATATTGCTATCAGGGAGATTGGCGCGGAGGTCTACCCCTGCAGCTCCTTCGGTTTGATAGGAAGGAAGCTCGTTATTAGATAAGTTTTTAATTTTTACAATCATTATTTTTTAGTTGTTATATCGTTTACGAACTCGGCAAATTGCGAAAGAGGTGCTTTTTTACCGTTTTCAAAGAGTATAAAAGGTTCTTCACCTATAAAGCCGAGGGTCATTCCTTTTTCCTGAAAACTTTCGACATCGTCGAACTGAGGAGAGAATACTTCTTCTCCTTTTGCATTTACAAAGCCCCAAAGGTCGTCTTTACATACGGCAGCCATTTCGTTGCAAAATTCGCTGACTTCATCGTATTGCAGAGGTACGATTTCTTCGCCTTTGGTATTGATAAAGCCCCATTTCTCAGCAATCATCACGGCAGCAAATTCGCCATTATCGTCAAATTCGGCAGCTTCGTCGTATTTTAATTCGCAAATAAGTTCACCTCGTTTATTTACAAAGCCCCATTTGTCGTTTTTCAGTACAGGGGTAAATCCGTTGTTAAAACCGATAATTTCGTCGTATTGAAAAGGGATAATCACCTCGTCGTTTGGGTTGATAATACCCCAATAATTGTTATGAATCACTTTGGCTACACCATCGAAAAAGCCCTCAGTTCCCTCGTATTTATAAGGGATTACGAGTTCGTTTTTCTTGTTGATGAACCCCCAAAGGTTGTTTTTCTTCACAGGGGCGAGGCCTTCGCTAAAGGAATCGGCTTCGTCGTAAGTAAAAGGGATGACTTCTTTGCCTTTGGTGTTGATAAAGCCAGCTTTACCATTGATTTTTACGGCAGCCATACGGGCTGAAAATCGGTCGGCATCGTCGTAAATCACGGGGATTGTGAGTTCGCCTTTGGTATTTACGAAGCCAAATTTTCCGTTTTTCTTCACTTTGATAAGCCCTTCAGAAAAAGTAAAAACTTGGTCGTAGTACACAGGAACAATTTCTTTGCCAGCAGTGTTGAGCACGCCCCAAAGATTGCCTATTTTCACGGCAGCTGTTCCGTTGATAAAAGGGAAGGTACCATCGTATTTAAACGGGCATATTTCTTTGCCATTTTGGTTTACGAACCCCCATTTGCCATTGCGTTTAGCAGCAGCGAGGTTGTCACTGGTTAGGATTTGAGATTCTTCATAGTTTTTTCGCCACAATTCTTGCGGTATTTCCATTCGTTTTCGTTTTTCTTTATTATTGGGGGCAAAGGTACGAATAATTTGTCAATTAGCAAATTAGCAAATTAGTAAATTGGTGGTGGAAAATGTTACATATTGCGACCTTGTTCATCGGGGTAGAGGGTGTATACGGGGTCGCTTTGCCAATAGTCGCGGGTGTCGATATCCATAATAGTGATGCGCCCTTTGAAGGCAGCGCCCGTATCGACATTGGTTACTCCGTTGAAAGAAAGTGGTTTATCGGTACCTAATCGGGTGGTGGGGGTATGCCCGATGTATATTTCGGTATAGAGTTTTAGTCGGTTAGGGAAATGTGGGTCGGTAGGGGAGAGGTTACAACTTTGTGCGACTTCCCAGAGGGTTCTATCCCAATAGAACATTTGTTCAAAATGTTCGTGGGCAATGCCGCGCAGGTTCGTAAAACCGGCGTGGAGGAAGAGTCGATTTTTGCTGTCTAAGTAGTGATTTTCAAGCTCGGTTAAGAAGTTGAGGTGAGCGTTGCGGCGTTCGTGAGAGACATTGCGGTAGGCTTTTTCGGTAGCTTTGCCGCCGTGTAAGCGCCAAAGGGTATCCATAGGTTTACCTAAGAGGAAATCGTAGCATAAGGCATCGTGGTTACCGCGCAAAAAGAGGCAGCGGTGTGTTTGGCGATAGCCGATGAGAAAATCCAATAGTTCAGGGGTTTCGCTCCAGCCATCGGCGTAATCGCCGAGGAAGATAAGGAAGTCGTCGTGCTGAATATCAGCGCGTTGCAAAACTTGAATAAGGGCACGAGGTGCGCCGTGGATATCGCCAATAACAAGAGTTCTCATTGTAATAAAAGGGTATTGATGAGGCAAAAGTAGCAAAAATATTTGGATTTTAGAGATAAAATGTTTTTATTTGCGGACTAAAAACTATATAAGCGATGGAATTAGGTAACAAACACAAATGGAGTACCGTTACGACGGTAGGTTTTGCGCTTTTTGCGATGTTCTTTGGAGCGGGCAACTTGATATTACCCCCTTTTATAGGATTAGAGGTAGGCAATGAGTGGCTGTGGGCACTTTTAGGCTTTTTTATCACGGCTATTATCGCCCCATTTTTAGGCGTGCTGATGGTAGCCAAAGCAGGTACAAACTTCACTCATTTAGGCAATCGCATTCACCCAAAACTCATCAAATGGCTTACGCTGTTTGTGATATTGTGTATTGGTCCGCTGATTGCCATTCCGCGTACGGGTTCTACTACTTTTGAGGTAGGGATAGCCCCTTTGTTACCCGATTTGCCTAAAATTGCATTTTTAGCTGTGTTTTTTGGGGTGGTTTTAGTGCTTTCTATCTCTAAATCGAAGATTGTGGATATTATAGGGAAGTTTCTGACGCCTTTTTTACTGATAGTCTTGGTATTACTCATCGCTTTGGGCATTCTATTTCCCTTGCACCACACGCTTCCATCGGATTTTGTTGCCAAAGATAGTTTTGTTTTTGGCTTTACTGAAGGTTACCAAACGATGGATGTACTTGCCTCGGTGATTTTTGCGGGGATTATCATTTCGGCAGTCAGTGAAAAAGGCTATCGTTCACCCGAAAAGCGTTCGCATATCACATTGCTCTCGGGCAGTATCTCCACAATATGTTTACTGTTTATCTACGGCGGACTTATCTATTTGGGAGCAACTTCGGGCTATCTTACTGATAATGAAGTTTCGCGCACCGACTTGCTATTGTATATTTCTCACTCGGTATTAGGGCGCTGGGGAGCGATGGCAGTTGCTCTGGCGATGGGTTTGGCTTGTCTCACAACGGCTATAGCGCTCACCTCGTCGGTAGGGAGTTTTTTTGAGGAGCTCACCAAAGGTCGCTTGCCGTACAAAGCAGGGGTAATACTCTGCACGCTTGTTTCTATAGTGCTTTCTATCAACAAAGTAGATAGCATTATACAATATGCAGCTTATATATTACTATTTTTATATCCTATTGTATTCACAATCATTTTGGACGTGTTGCTCTTTGGCAATACTGTAAAATCGCGTACGCCCTACCTCGTGAGCATTGCTGTTACTGCAGTGTTATCGTTTATTGACAGTTGTAAAACTTGGGGCGTATCATCATTAGAGCAGGTGTATGCACTCAAGGCGTATCTTCCGTTAGATAGCTATTCGTTAGGATGGTTGTTGCCCTCACTATTGGCATTTTTAGGAGCAGCGGTGCTACAAGGAAGAGGTAAGAGATAAGAGGTAAGAAGGGGATAATTTGATTATTTATTGTATCTTTGTCCAAAGTTCTTGAATACTCTCAAACACAAAATTATTAATTTTCGGGAACTTTTACTTTAGTTTAAACGGCTTCCATATGAAAAGAATTTTATTTTCATTCATTATTTTATCAACGATAGGGTGTAGATTGACTAAAACTGATGATATAAATACGCTATCTTATAAAAACACCCTAAAAGACACTCTTATATTTGAAAAATTTGACTTTGAGTTACACAAGAACAACTATAAAGGATATGATATAGAGGATGAAATATCTCTAAATGGTTATTACAAACTTCTTGAAGGTGGAAGCTTTACGGCGGGAAATGGGCTTGAAGAAATATATTATATAGTGATTCCTCCATCGCCCGCTTTCTATACTATACAGTATGACTATTACAAAAAAGGCAATTTAAAAAGTAAGGGGAAATTTGCAGGACTTGATTCAGGTCTTGCCATAGGTTCTTGGGAATATTATGATGAATCAGGCAAACTCATCAAAGAAGTGAATGAAGATGCTAAGTTTAAGTTTTGGACTTTTGCTAAGATATTAGAAATATTACATAATGAAAGGGTTATCAATCTAAGAACGGGAAAGAATAGAGACCCCGAGAAATTTAGAGTGTATTTTGATGAAGCAGAAGAATTATTACATTGTGAGATATTCAAAAAACAGCTTAGTGATAAAGTAGAAACTTATTGGGAATATATTTTTGACTGTAAAACAGGAAAATATACAAGGTGTGAATATGAGAGATACACAAAAAAGATGAATGAAATCCCTAATCTTCCTATCTTGAAAAAAAGTAAAGAGTATCAGGAGCAACTAAAAGAGACTCCTTATAAAACCTTCCAAGGCAAAACCTACAAATTTTAAACTAAGTACTTATGAATCGTTTAGATTTTATCAAGAAAATAGGATTGGCAACAGTGGGGTTGCCACTGCTTTCCTCTTTTGGGCTACCAGAGGCGTATCTCTCTGTAGAGGATCAAGTGGAAAGAGAAAAGTTAGATTTGAACCTATACAAAGAGATGGAAGGGAAAAATTATATCATCAAACCTAATGGGAATATAATCTATTCTTTAGGTCCCGATTTTTATTATGAGTATACCTCTAAATATCCTTATTATCAAATAGTAAGGACTTTTTACCCCGATAACCTGCTTAAAGACAAATCCTATTGTTTAGATTTGGTAAATTTCGGGAAAACACTTCATTATGATGAGAAAGGTAAGTTGGCTGTCATTGATGAAGATAAAAAATTTGGAAAAATAAAAATTGACTTCATTTTGAAGTTTATGGAAAAAAAAGGACTCATAAACTTGAAAACGGGGAAAGGTGGCTTTAATTTTAAGAGCGGAAATATAAGTTATAGATTAACTTTTGGAGATTTAGGTATAAAAGGAGGACGAAAGTATTGGGTTGTTACGAATCCTTCAAGTGTTTTTATTAAAGATAGCCATTCTCGTTTTCCTTATAAAGATCAGAATTGGTATATAGAGGGAGAAACAGGACAGGTCTATACGGAAGAAGAGTTTGAAAAACGTGATAAATCTGTAAACCTAAAATAAAAAATGAAAACATTTTACCTATACATAGTATTGCTACTTAGTTTGGGCTGTAAGGCTCAAGAGTTTGATTTGCGCGGTATGGAAACGCTTTGATGAAAAGGTTTTTAAGGATTGGGAAGTGGACACTTCTAAATTAGTTTTCCCTGGCACTACTTATTTGAAGAAAGGCAATGATAGAGTTGAGATAAGTATAGGCGAGAAGTTCAAACAAATAAAACTAACAAACATCATAGATCCCTATATGTATGTTTATAGGTATTATCCTAAGACTAATATACTAATGCAAGAAACCAAATTTTTCTATAGTGTACTTATAGGGAAAACTTATACTTATAATGAAAAAGGGAAACTTATCAAAGAAGAAAATTGGGATGCCCCTTATAAAGTATCTGTTGAGGAGCTTATAGCAATTTGCAAACAGAAATTGAATTTAGATTTAATGGATATCTCTTTAGATTTAACAATTCATAGATATGATAAAGAAAATCCCATTTATATTATTAGAATTCCTGATCCTGATACAATGACAGGTATAGAAGCCAAATATATTACCATAAGTGCTGACAATGGTGAAATTCTTTTAGAAAAAGAAATACATTCAAAAGAGGAATTTAAAAAATCTATAGAAGAGATATACAATCCTTCTTTAAATAAAAAATGAAAACATTCTATCTATATACATTATTGCTAC
>NZ_KB291393.1:32492-40576 GCF_000318295.1 Capnocytophaga sp. oral taxon 326 str. F0382 | reverse complement strand
TTGATGAAAAGGTTTTTAAGGATTGGGCAGTGGATACACAATATGTTCAAATGTATGATTGGGATAGATTCTTAAAGAAAGGAGATGAAAGGGTTAGGATTATCAAAACGGATAGTTTTATTCAAGTAGAAGTTAGTAACATTGCAAATCCTTATAAAAATAAATATAAGTATGATATCCGCACCAAGCGTTTAATTTTACAATCTTATTTCTTCTATAATTGCCAAATAGGTATTTGGAAAGATTGGAGTAAAACGGGCAAGTTAATTAAAGAGGTAAATTGTGATGAACCCTATAAATTAAGTGTAAAAGATATTATAACACTAGTAAATCAAAAATTTAATATTGATTTGTTGGATATGAATTTGCTTTTAAATGTAGATAGGTACAATAGAAGCGTTCCTATTTATATTATTAGTATTACAAAGCCTAATACAAGAGGACAAGAAATTAGGTATATAACCATAAGTGCTGATAATGGTGAAATTCTTTTTGATAAAATGTTATCTTCAGAAAAGGATTTTAATGATATATATCGATTAGAAGATAAGGAAAAATAAGCTTCTAAACCTCCCCTTCCACGATAAATTTTATCTAATAGTTTTGGTAATCTAAAAAATATATGCAAGATGAAAACATTCTATCTATATACATTATTGCTACTTAGTTTGGGCTGTAAGGCTCAAGAGTTTGATTTGCGCGGTATGAAACGCTTTGACGAAAAGGTTTTTAAGGATTGGGAAGTGGATACTTCTTTTTCTTCTATTCCTAACACTAAATTTTTAAAAAAGGGGAATAACAAGGTAAAAATCACTAAGGGAGATAAAATTATTGAAGTAGAGCTAAGTAGTGCGATAAGTCCATATACTTATCTGTATACTTATGATGCAAAACAAAAGAGACAAGTATCAAGAGGTGAGAAATTTCATAGAATGGAAGTAGGTATTTGGGAATATTTTGATAGCAACGGGAAATTGCAAAAGAAAATAGATGCTGATGAGGGATTTTCTTTTTCATTGAATGATTTGATAAAAAAGATGAAAAAAGAATATGGGATTGACTTGTTAGATACTATTCATATCAATATGAGTAGGGGATTTTTTAACAATCACAGAGGTTATCAAATAGCTATACCTACCACTTCTGAATATGAATACGATGTTTATAAAATAGACGGAGAGACAGGAGAGGTGCTATTATCTCCTAAAATATAGGGAACAATTCCTCTACAAGGCAAAATCTACACTAAGGAAGAGAGAATAAGAAATCACAAAGTTATATTGAACAGATATTAAAGTAAAGAAAGAATACAAAAAAAGCAATACTAAAAAGTATTGCTTTTTATTGCTCCCCCTACTGGACTTGAACCAGTGACCCTCTGATTAACAGTCAGATGCTCTAACCAACTGAGCTAAGGAGGAATATTCTACTTGTTTTTTTCTTAATTGCGGTGCAAAGGTACGACTATTTTTGAAACCTGCAAATTTTTAAGCAGAAAAATATTATATATTTTTCACTTGCATTGCTAAGTCGTTTATTTTCAATAATAATATAAAAAGACTTTACCAAAAATTTAATAGCCTCTCGTGCTACGAGTTTTGGTAAAGTCTTTATTACTATCTATATAACTCGTATTCCTTGTTTACAAAGTAGAGATAGAACCACGGAATGGTTTCAATACCTTTTAGGAAGTTGAAAATACCGTAGTGTTCGTTAGGCGAGTGGATAGCATCGCTATCTAAACCAAAGCCTAAGAGAATAGATTTGCTACCTAATTCTTCTTCAAAAAGGGCTACAATAGGGATACTTCCTCCTGAACGCACAGGTATAGGCTCTTTGCCAAAAGTTTGTTGGCAGGCTTTTACCGCTGCTTGGTAAGCAGTAGTATCGGTAGGAGTTACATAGCCTTGTCCGCCGTGGTGCGGAGTTACTTTCACGCGCACACCTGCTGGTGCGATACTCTCAAAGTGCTTGGTGAAGAGCTCGGTAATTTCGCGGTTGTCTTGGTTAGGCACTAAGCGCATTGATATTTTGGCATAAGCCTTACTTGGGATAACCGTTTTAGCTCCTTGTCCGGTATAGCCTCCCCAGATACCATTTACATCAAGGGTAGGACGTATAGAGGCACGCTCGGTAGTGGTGTAGCCTTTTTCGCCATATACTTCATCGATATCTAAGGCTTTTTTGTAGGCTTCGAGTGAGAAGGGTGCTTTTGCCATTTCATCGCGTTCAGCTTGTGAGAGCTCTTCTACTTTGTCGTAGAAATGCGGAATGGTAATGCGGTTGTTCTCGTCGTGCAAAGAAGCAATCATTTTAGTAAGCACATTGATAGGGTTTGCTACGGCACCGCCGTATAACCCAGAGTGCAAATCGCGGTTGGCACCGGTAACTTCCACTTCCACATAGCTAAGTCCGCGTAAGCCCGTAGTGATAGAAGGGGTGTCGTTAGCCAGCATACTGGTATCGGAAATGAGAATAATATCGTTTTTGAGTTTTTCGTGGTTGTTTTTTACAAACCAACTAAGGCTTCCTGAGCCTATTTCTTCCTCGCCTTCAATCATAAACTTCACATTGCAAGGGAGCACGTTGTTTTTCACCATATATTCAAGGGCTTTCACGTGCATAAACATTTGCCCCTTGTCGTCGCAAGCCCCACGAGCGAAGATAGCTCCATCGGGGTGAATATCGGTTTTTTTAATCACAGGCTCAAAGGGGTCGGATTCCCAAAGCTCGATAGGGTCGGCGGGTTGTACATCGTAGTGCCCATATACCAATACGGTAGGTAGGGCAGGGTCGATAGTTTTTTCGCCATAGACGATAGGGTAGCCAGGGGTTTCACATATTTCTACCTTGTCGCAACCAGCCTTTTCTAAGGCGTTTTTTACGGCATCGGCGGTGTTGAGCACATCCTGAGAATAGGCAGCATCAGCACTAATAGAAGGCATTTTAAGCAGTTCTATCAGTTCCGCAATAAAGCGGTCTTTGTTTTCGTTGATATAATTTTTTACTGAATCCATTATGTATCAATTAACAATTTACAATTAATAATTAACAATTTCTCGTTTTAAAACGCAACAAAGGTACATTATTTTTCTAAAATACCAAAATTTCATCTATAAAAAGCCACGCATCACCGCCTTTGGGAGGGGTTTTGACATTTTTGAGGGTAATCTTGATATAGCGTGCTTCTTGAGAATTGAACTTCAGTGCAAAATCTTTTAAAGAGGGTTTCCCTCTCACTACACAAGGCTCGTTGTGGGTCGCTACTTCACGGTAGTTTTTGCCATCGGTTGAAAGTGAGATTGCAAATTTTATAGGGAAATAAATACCTGAGGATTGAGAATCCATTGCGCCTATACGCACTTCACTTACCTCGGTGGCTTGCTCTAAATCGAGGGTGAGGGTTACATCGTCGCCTAACCAACCGAGCCATTGCCCATCTTGGAAGTTTTTGGTACCACGAACAACATTGGTGAGGGTTGCCTCGCCTTGTCCTTGATATTTTTTGTGATAGACTGGACTATAACTCATTTTCTTACCTATCGCTTTGTGGAATATTACCTCGCCAGTGGTAATGGTATTGGTCGCCTTTCCGCTGAAAACAGTAGCTTTGAAGGTAGTACTTTCGTTGAAAGGAATAGGTTGGGTGTATTTTTCGGCTTTTTCTATGGGGGTATCGCCTAAAGCATAGCGAATATCGGCGTTAGGGACTTCACACTCTAATTTTAGAAAAATCTTTCCATTTTGGTTTTCTACGGTAGGCAACACTTGGTATATAGAGCGTGCGTATTTGATTTTCATCACATCTAAACGCTCCATAAAGGTTTGGGTACGATTTATAAAATTGTCCCAATTTTTTAAGTTATCAGCAGTCCAACAGATTTCGGAAAAAGCTAACAAGCGAGGGAAGAGCATATATTCCGAATGTTCGGGGGTAGCTATGTATTCAGCCCATAAGTTGGCTTGGGAGCCTAAAACGTTTTTCTCCTCCCCCTTGCCCCCTCCCAAGGAGAGGGAGGTGAGGTTTTCTTTTTCAAGATTGTAATGGTAGAGTTTTTTTAATGTTAGATAGCCTCCATTAGCTTGGGGTTCATACTCGGGAAGACCTTGATATTTGTTGATATAACAATCACTGGTGAGTACCACAGGATTGCCTTGTTCGAGGGCTTTTTTACCTATATCGATACCGCGCCAATTCATCACCACTGCATCGTTAGCCAAACCACCATCCATTATCTCATCCCAACCGACTAAAGTACGTCCTTTAGACACTAAGAAATCGTCTATGCGTTTGATGAAATAGCTTTGCAATTGGTGTACATTTTTTAAGTGATGTTCTTTCATACGAGCCTGACATTTAGGGCATTTTTCCCACTCGGTGTGAGTAGCTTCATCACCACCTACGTGAATGTATTTGCTAGGGAAGAGTGCCATTACTTCGGTAAGTACATCTTCTAAAAAAGTGAAAGTTTCTTCTTGTCCTGCACAATAGATGTCGGTGATAGGCCATACGGCACCTGAGGGCACTCCTATGGGGCGTTTGTGGCAAGATAGTTCGGGGTAAGCGGCTATGGCACTCATTACGTGGGCAGGCATTTCTATTTCGGGGATTACCGTAATACCACGAGCAGCGGCGTATGCTACAATCTCTTTGATGTCTTCTTGGGTGTAGAAACCGCCGTATTTTTTAGGAGCAGAAGCAGGATTGGCAAAGGCGTTGGCAGGGTTAGTGGTGCGCTCATCCCATAGTTTATCCTCTTGATCTACGCGCCAAGCACCTACTTCGGTGAGTTTAGGGTATTTTTTTATTTCGATGCGCCAACCCTCATTGTCTACCAAATGGAAATGAAAAGTGTTGAGCTTGAGCATCGCCATACGGTCGAGGGTTTTCAGTATATATTCTTTAGAGAAGAAATGACGAGAAACGTCCAACATCAGTCCGCGCCAAGGGTACTGGGGAGCATCAGTGATAACAATAGCAGGTACCACCCAATCGGTTTGTACGGGGGTGGGGCTTTCAAACTCTTTGGGTAGTAGCTGACACAGGGTTTCGAGGGCATAGAGTGCCCCGTTATGGTCGGATGCGGTGATAGAAATCTTATCAGGTTTCACTACAAGGGTATAGCCTTCTTTTGGCAGAGATTTATCAAGAGAAAGTAGTATATAGCTCGTTTGTATAGCTGCCTTTCTAAAGAACATTCTGAAGCCTGTTGCCTTTTCGTATTGTTCAACAAACGAGTTGGTTACAGGATATAGTTCAGGAGCGGTCACAAAAACAGTTTCTTTAGTAAATCGGAAACTACCCTTATTTAGGGTCATTGATTGGGGTTTAGGAATGATACAAATATCACTCTCGGTAAACTTCACTGTTTCTTGTTTAAGGGGTTGGCAAGCAATGGTTAAGAGGGCGGTAAGAAATAAAAGTTTCTTCATCGGTATTAGTTGTTAGGGGGTTAAACTTCTTTTTTAAAAGTTGCTCGGCGTGCAAATATAATGGGGTCAAAATTTTTCCAAAGTTGTTGGATAGCGATGTTTTCTTCGAGTTCGGGGGTGATAATACAGTGAGTCACCTTGTTTTTAGAGAATACATCATAGTAATAATCAAACAAGAGTGCCGGAATACCTTTACTTTGGTATTCGGGGGCAACCCCAATGAGGTAGAACTCTACAGTATCGTGGTGTTTTTTGGCTTGCAATAAGTGCCACCAACCCCAAGGGAAGAGTTTGCCTTTAGCTTTCTGTAAGGCTTTGGAAAAAGAAGGCATTACGATAGCAAAACATATCAGTTTGCCGTCTTTATCTTCAATAAAGCGGATGTACTCAGGATTGATAAACGGGATGTATTTCTGTTTGAAATAATCGCGCTGACGGTTGCTTATAGGTACATAAGAAGCTAACTTAGAGTAGGTTTCGTTGTAGAGGTCGAACATCGCATCGACGTGTTTGAGCACCTCTTGGGTAGTAGGGGTATCGATAAGTTTTACGCCATAACGTTTTTTAATGGCTTCGGCTGTTTTTTTGAACAATTCGGGTTTAGCATTCTTTATGAGGAAAGACATATCGATAAAGCCTTTTTCTTTAGTGAAGCCTAATTGCTCTAAATGTTGTTTGTAGTATGGATAGTGGTACCACGTCATCATATTGGAGATATGGTCGTAGCCCTCAGTAAGTAAGCCCACCTTGTCCATACTCGAAAAGCCCATAGGACCTTCGATATATTCTAACTGGTATTCGCGAGCTTTCTCGGCTACTTTATTGAGGAGTGCTTTGGTAACCTCGATATCGTCAATCATATCGAGCCAGCCAAAACGTACTTTTTTTGTACCTTGTTTGAGGTCGTGTTGGTTCACGATAGCAGCTACACGTCCTACCATTTTTCCTTTTTCGTTGTAAGCGCCGTAGAAGAAGGCTTCGGCATTTTCAAACACAGGGTTTTTGGTTTTATCAAAAGATGCCACTTCGTCGTTGATGAGAGGTGGTACCCAATAAGGGTGGTTAGGGTATAGAGATAGAGGGAACTTTACAAATTCGGTAAGTTCTTTTTTAGAGGAAAGTTCTTTAATCGATAGCATTACGTCTGTTTCTTTTAGCTTTTTTCTTATGGTCTATTTTAGTAGGTTCTACTTTTTCTTTGAGTACTTTTTTGATATAGCTGTTGTGATTGTCGATGCGGTAAGAAGCGCCTATCAAGCCCATATAACGCTGAGGGGTGTCTTTCCAGCCAAAGCCTACATCGGCATTGAGTTGCAATTTGTCGGAGGCTAAAAAGGCTACTCCAAGGCGGGTGATCTGGTCTCGGTATTGCTCGTTATACACTCCTTGTTGTTCGGCAAAGATACTGAACCAACCGTTGTCTAAATTGTGAGTAACGGTGAGGATATAGCTATACTCGGTACTTTCTTTCTTTAAGAATCTATCGGCGATGAGGTTGGCTACGATTACCACACGAGGGATAGGCTCAGCTTGGAAAATAGCAGCTACTTTGGGTGATAGTTGGGGTACTTCCTCATAATAATAACGCTTGTTAGGCAGGAAATTCATACCCGCATAGAGGGCAATAGAAGGGGTGAGGTTGCGCCAACGGAAAGAATTGTTAGCTTTCCAGCTGTATATATTAGGTTTTTCGTCTAAAAAAGCAGGTTTGAACAACTGGTATTTTGCTCCAATAGTGTTGTTTACAAAGCCAAAATGAGAGGAAGAACTGTTATGCTCGAGAGTATAGTCGTAGGCAAGGGTACCATTGAGCATTACTTCTAATTGTTCTTTAAAGAAGCCATAGCGCACGGCATAATTCACTCCTGTAAAGTTCATAGAAGTGCCGGTTTTTTTATGGTTGCTGCGTTCGTACCACAAGCCTCCTTCGAACTGCAATACGCGAGCCCCTACAGCATAGGCACTTTGAGAATTACCGGGGAGATTGGAGTTAATAATCTCGGTATATTGAGCGGTGGCTGCCATTGGCAACAGTGCGATTAAGAGTAAGGAGAGTTTTTTCATTGTAAATAGAAAATTTTAGGCGACAAAGATAATAAATAATTACGAATTACGAGTTACGAATTACGAAATTATTACGAATTACGAATTATGAAGAGAGGTATTAGCCCAAAGACGTTTGTTCTACTTAGAGAGGAGAATTTGTAAAAACGGTTTTTTTATAAAACAAAATGTTTTTCTATGGAATTTAAGGATAAAAATATAAAAAAGGTTGCTCAACGTTTGCTAATAGATTGCGAATAAATAACGATTTAACAATCAATAAAATATTTTTAATCTCCCACAAAGCCAGCGAGGGGACAGCTGGGTATGTGAAACACGAATTTTCAGAAATAGGGAGTGCATAAAAGTCTTTATTTTTTATTATCTCACGAATTTTCACCTGAGGTGGTTTATATTGTGAATATATTATGATATAAAGCTGTAAATCAATATTCTGTTATGTCGAACTGACACTAAATAAATTTACTTTCATGGGCGTTTGCAGCACATACCCAGCTATCGCTGGCTTTCCTACACAACGTACTACAAAAGCTATTGATTATCAGAGTAATCAACTTAGCCAAAGGTCGTAGCACGACGAGCAATTA
>NZ_KB291393.1:0-32472 GCF_000318295.1 Capnocytophaga sp. oral taxon 326 str. F0382 | reverse complement strand
CTTAGCCAAAGGTCGTAGCACGACGAGCAATTAAGAACTATGACAAAATGTAGTGACAAAATTTTTGCAAACCAATTCTGATTTACTATAAAGTATTTTAGGCGACAAAGATATTAAATAATTAACAAATTAATAAATTTTCCAGTGTTTACTTTGCAAAAGGCTTTTTACAACATCTGTTTGTTGGGCTGGGCTTAGTTTAATATTAGCCACAGCACCAACTTTTTTTGTGGGTAAGGCTTTAATAAAGTCGAGAAGGGCAGTACCCATAAGCCCTTTACCATCTTTTGTAAGCTCAAGTAATACCCAATGTAACTTAGTATTTTCTTGTATGTTTACGCTTGTAAGGGGAGCTTCTGAAGCGTCTAATATTGCAAGATTAGGTTGCTTAGAAAGGTCTAAAGTAGTGATATTGGTGTTGTCAATTTATAAACGGACAAGTTGCGGGTTTTGGCTAAGGTCTAAGCTATGGATACTTTTACATCTGTTTATAAGTAATTCTTTAAGATTTGTGAATGCTTTAACATCGAAGGCAGGAATAGCAGTGGTTTCGGTTATATCCAAAAAAGAAAGATTAGTAGGGAGAGTGCTATTGAGCATAGTATGACTATCCAAAGATAACGCTGTTATATGCTCTAAGTTTTTAATAGATGGAAGTTTATTATTTTCAACAAATAACTTCCTCAAAAAAGGGTTATGACTAATATTCAAGTCTGTAAGCTCTCGGTATGCGCAAATTAACTCAATAACTTTACCATATATTCTAAAAGTTTGAGATTTTAGGGTATAATCAAGATAACCTTCGAACTTTGGTAGAACATCTATCCCTTCGTCCCATTTACCATTGTTGTTGAAGTCAATCCAAAACCCCTTTTTGTCTATTTTATCACCATCAATAAAAAAGCTTATTATTTCTCCTACTTTTTTCTCGGTAGTAAGCTGTATATAGTTTGTTGTATCAAGTCCAGTAGGATTGATAGGCTTAGCAGGGGTAGTGAACTCCTGTGCGGGATACTCAGTAGTGTTACCTGCTTTGTCCCATACCTTTACCCATACGCGGTAAGTAGTTTTCTCGGTAAGCCCTGTAAGCTTATAAGTGCTGAAAAGAGCTTTTGGGGTACCGCTATTTTTCACCTCACTACTACCCCTCATCTGCCATAACAGCTGATAAGTGAGCTCTTTAGCATCAGTTTGCCCATCAGTAGTTAGATCCCACGTAATAGTAGTGGTATCAAAAGCAGTAGTTTCAATTTTGGTAATAGTAGCCAGTATAGGAGATTCAGTATCAATTGAGTTGTTATCATTTTTTGAGCAACTGATAACAACTAAGGCTACTATCATCAATAACAGATAAGTATCTTTTTGAAGATTTTTTATTAGTTTCATATTATTTCATTTGCTATAGTAAATACGATAGGTATCGTATTCATTTTTAGGCGACAAAGATAATAAATAATTACGAATTACGAGTTACGAATTACGAAATTATTACGAATTACGAATTATGAAGAGAGGTATTAGCCCAAAGACGTTTGTTCTACTTAGAGAGGAGGATTTGTAAAAACGGTTTTTTATAAAACAAAATGTTTTTCTATAGAATTTAAGGATAAAAATATAAAAAAAGGTTGCTCAGCGTTTGCTAAACAACCTTTGTGACAACTTGTGATTTGTTATTATTTTTTCTTTTTATTCTCGAAATTTACGGCGCAAGAGTCGATTTCGGATACACGGAGGGTGTTTACCATTCCTTTGCCTTGCATTGGCATTGATACGAGACTTATCATTATATCACCCATATCCACATAGCCTTTTTCGTTGGCAATATGGTTGATGTCCTCAATCAATTCATCGGTAGAAACAAAGCGATCGTAGTAGAAGGTGGTTACCCCCCACAATAGGTTCAACTGGGTGAGGATACGCTTGTTAGACGTGAAAATGAGAATGTGTGAATTAGGGCGGTATGACGAAATACGGAAGGCTGCATATCCACTGTTTGTAAGCGAGGTAATTACCTTGGCATTGGTGTCGTTAGCCATTTTAGCTGCGTGGAAACAGATCGTATTGGTTACATAACGCAACGAACGTATAAACGGTGTGATGAGAGGAACTTGGATAAGGTTAGAATCCTCTACACTTTTGATGATACGAGTCATCTGTTGGATTACTTGTACAGGATATTTACCTACTGAAGTTTCACCAGAGAGCATCACAGCATCGGCACCGTCCATTACTGAGTTTCCTACGTCGTTCACCTCGGCGCGGGTAGGTGTAAGGCTTGAAATCATACTTTCCATCATTTGGGTAGCAATGATTACAGGGATGTGGTGTGATTTAGCTTTGCGCACTAATTCTTTTTGGATAAGAGGCACTTCTTCAGCTGGAATTTCTACCCCAAGGTCACCACGGGCAACCATAATACCATTACAAGCTGCCATAATCTTATCGATGTTTACTAAAGCTTCAGGTTTTTCAATCTTGGCAATGATAGGAATTTCGTGACCGGCGTTTTCTTTGATGAGTTCTTTTAAATCTTGGATATCTTCGGGGTGTCGCACGAATGAAAGTGCAAACCAATCAACTTCTTGAGAAATAGCGAAAAGAGCGTCGCGTACATCTTTTTCAGTAAGAGCGGGGAGTGATACTTTTGTATTAGGTAAGTTTACACCTTTTTTAGATTTGAGAGGGCCACCTTGTACAACTACAGCTACAACCTCGTCTTCACGGTTAGTAGATTCCACTTCAAAGATGAGTTTCCCATCGTCTAACAAGATGCGTTCACCAGGGTTTACATCTTGAGGGAACGCTTTGTAGTTCATATAGGCGCGTTCTTTAGTACCTACAAAAGGTTCACCTGTAACGAAAGTAACGCGGTCGCCAGGGTATACCACAGCATCGTCTTCCATTACCCCTACGCGCAATTTAGGACCTTGGAGGTCGGCGAGGATAGCGGTATGAAAACCGTGTTCTTCGTTGATTTGGCGAATCATCTTGATGCGGTTGCGCACATCGTCGTAATCGGCGTGTGAGAAGTTGATACGGAAGACGTTCACGCCAGCCGCCATCATATCTTTTATCACCTCAGGACTTTCGGTAGCGGGGCCTAAGGTAGCTACAATTTTCGTTTTTTTTGTATTTAACATTCTTGAAAAATCTGTTTATATTTATTATTTAGTGTATCGGTATCAATAGTATAAGCGGTAGTGGCGGGTATTTCGGATATTTTAGAGATTAGTGAGGTGGTATCGATGCGTCTTTCGGTGTCTATTTTTAGAAAGTAGTCTACTTTTTTAAATTTGTCTATCAGATAAGTAAGGGAGGTGGTACTCTCAAAAAGTGAAAGGGTGTGCATTTCTTTCTCTATTAGTAGTTTGTTGCCTATGCAGTGCCAAGCAGTTCCTAACAAGGGATTTTCCCAATAGTAATACGAAAAATACTTACCAGAAAAAGTGTCTAACAGACTTGCTTTTTTGTTTTCTTTAGCCAATTGCAATTGCAGAGTTTTGTTCAGAAAATAAGCCAAGCGATAGTCGTCTAAAGCTGAATGTACAGCAAAGAGCTTGTAATCACAAGGCAGAATATCTATTAATTTAAGAACTGTAGCCATACTTCTTCACTTTCAGGCGGCAAAGATACGAACTAATTAGCTAATTAGCAAATTAGCAAGTTAGAAAATTGTTTTGGCACGGTTTTTGGTTTTAGGTAGTAAAATAATTTAGAAATCGCTATTATATTATATATTCTAAGGCGCGTTGCTGTGATAGTAACGCGCTTTTTTATTTTAGAATCGGATGCCAAAGCCTATACCTAAAGTGCGGTATTCTGCTGTATCGGGTATTTCATCGGAAAGGATAGGTTTTCCGACCTCAAAACTTGTATATGAGGCATCTATCAATACACTTACAGTGAATGAATCTTCTACAGCAATAGGGATACTCAACCCTATTTTAGCTTCGCCAAAAGAAGCCTTTACTTGTTTGCTCAGTGGGATAAAACCAGATAGTTGTCCGTAAATATCGGCATAAGAAGCCTGAGGGAGCATTCCTCTAACAACGATTCCTGCTTTTAAAGCAGTGGTTACGGGGGCTCTGAAATGGTGAATCCCCACAATACCTCCTACAGCAAAAGAATGGGTGAGTAGGTAATTAGCCGAAAAATCGGTGGAATAAATTACTTTTTCTTTAAACTTGTGTTCTTTTCCATAAGAAGCATCTCTACCCAAATGGTCTATAAAATGAACCCCATACGAATAAGTAGCTTTTTCTTTTCTCGGGATGTTTAAATTAGCACTTGCTTGGAAAAACCATCTTTTGTCAAAGAAATCTTGAGCGAGAAGCATTGAGGGCAATAAGAAAACTGCAATGTAAAGGATATTTTTCATTTGTTACAATCTAAAAATATTCTCAGCAATAGGCAATTTGCCTTTTACATCGTAAATGATTCCTTTTTCGTTTAGGAAATCGGCTATATTCATCTGTAAAAACTCGTTGTGTGCTACGCAAAGTACTACTACATCATTGTTTTTAGGGAGTTTTTCTTTTTCAGTTTCTACTTTTACGGCATACTCTTCATCAGCACGATTAGGGTCAGCCCAAGAGTCGTATATCACTATGTGAGCAGTGAAATTTTCGAGCGTGCGATAGATGTCTATAACTTTAGTATTGCGAGTGTCGGGGCAATTTTCTTTAAAAGTAAAGCCCAATAGCAGAATTTTGCTGTCTTTTACGGGAGTGCCTTGTAAACACAAGCGGTTGATAATCTGGTAAGCGATATAGCCCCCCATAGAATCGTTAGTTTTACGGGCTTCCATCATTAGGCGGGGTGAAACGCCGTGGAGTTTGGCTTTTTGTATGAGGTAGTAAGGGTCTACCCCTATACAATGTCCGCCTACCAATCCAGGGCGGAAAGGCAAAAAGTTCCACTTGCTACTGGCGGCATCTATCACGGCATTGGTATCGATGTCGAGAATATTAAATATTTTGGCGATTTCGTTCATAAAAGCGATATTCACATCGCGCTGAGCGTTTTCTATCACTTTGGCGGCTTCGGCTACTTTGATAGAGGAGGCGAGATAAGTACCCCCAGTAAGTACTGAATTGTAAAGCGCATCGACCTTTGCTGCTACCTCAGGGGTAGAACCTGAAGTTATTTTGCAGATGTTCTCCACCGTGTGTTGTTTGTCGCCAGGGTTGATGCGTTCGGGGGAGTAACCTACGAAGAAATCGCGGTTGAACACGAGGTTTGATACTTTTTCTAAGACAGGTACGCATACTTCTTCGGTTACTCCTGGGTAAACCGTTGATTCGTAAATCACAATATCACCTTTTTTGAGCAATGCCCCTACTGTTGCACTTGCTTTGCGGAGTGCGGTAAGGTCGGGTTGCTGATAGAGGTCGATAGGGGTAGGGACAGCCACGATATACACATTGCAATCGGCGGCATCTGCAGGGTTTGTAGTACAAATGAGGTGAGTAGCCAAACGCTCTTTAAGCGTTTCACTACTGATTTCGCCGGTAGTATCTACCCCAGCATTGAGGCTTTCTACACGCACCTTATAAGGGTCGTAACCCACGGTGGGATATTTTTTAGCAAAGAGGCAAGCTAAAGGCAAACCCACATAACCGAGACCTATAATACCTATTTTCATCAATTAACAATTAACGATTAACAATTAATTTTAAAACCTATTCATATATTATTTCGTTTATTTTTTCAGGATCATAATCTTCAAAGAGGATTTCTCCAAAGTCTTTTTGCGTTAGTTGAGCATTGAAAGGCTTTCTCTCATCCTGCCAATTGGTAATTTTCCCAAATCGGTGTAGAACAATCTTATTTTTACTATATTTAAAAGTGATATACTTTTCAGCGGTATATTCATCAGGTACCTCAGTGTCTAATTCAATGGTGAAAAAATTGTCTTTAAAAGCAATTCTTTTGAAGAAAAAACCTTCCATACTTGGATAGATTTTTTCATTGTGAAAGAATCTGTATTTATCACCTCCTTGATGAATTAACAAAATAATAGGGGCAACCAAAGTCTTATGGTCATCAGACTTTAAATCGTTGTTATTTTTAAAAACAAGAAAGATATCTTTATAACCATCTTGATTGAGGTCGTGTTGATACATTTTTTTCAGCGTAAAGAGCTTAGATTTTTGTATGCGATTGATGACCTCAGAAATATTTTTAAATTGAATCATCTCCCCACTGTCATTTTGAATGATCCCCTCTTCTGTTATGACGATGTCCTCAGGAGTAGTAATATTGGGAGTCTTATTAAAAATCCATTCTTTTATTTTTTTATCATCTAAAAATAAAGACGCTCCCAACTCATTATGGATAAAATTAATATGAGCAATACTCTTAAGATGCAGTGTGTCTAATATACGGAATTTTTCTACATCTTCATTTGAAAGAAACTTTTCTAAACTAAAAACAAAATAATGATAGTGCAATGGTTTGTAAACACTATAACAAAGACTATCAGATTTAAAATGACTGCTATTTTTTATACATTCATAATCAGAAAGCTCATCACCGGCATAAAATTCTTTTCCTATAAAAATCTCATCTTTTGATGAATTTTCTTTATCCAAAGATTGCTTTTCCTCTTTCTGGAAAGAACAATTATGCAACAGGAATAAACTTAAAAAGGAAATTATTACCTTCATCATTTTTTGAGTAAGATTTTTAGTTTTTAATATCAGTTGTCATACCAATAACGTTCATATTTTTTACCTCCTTTTACTCCATAAAAGTACTCATCAGGTTCTTCTGAAGAGCTGTAATCACTTGGAGGCGGGCAGTCGTATATCAACTTGTTTAAAGGCTCTTTTTTGAGTTTGTTATCCAATATTGAGAAAATATGTTGAATCTCAAAAAACTCTTTATTGTTTGTAATATGATATTTTCCTATGGCAATTCCAAAAGAATGTCCTTTTTTATCTAACTGACAGACAGCATAATCATTTGTTGTAAAAACTTTTACCACGCTTTTTATCACTTCCTTACCATTTTCTTTTTTAGTGATAAGTACGAGTCTTTCTCTTTGTTTACTATTAGTATAGGTGTAATCAGTAAAACTCTTTAAAACCACCCATTCTGAAACTAATACATTGCCATAAAGCACCTGTCCTCCTCCATCTATAAAATATTTGTTGTTTAAGCCAAATATTTTGGCTAATTTCTCAGAGCGATAAATCATCGTTCTACTGACCTCTTTTGAAGATTCTGAAAAGTCAGATAAATCTTGAAAAGAGATATAAGGGAGGTCGTTTTTTATTTCTTGAGCAATTGCTAAAGCAAATACAAAGAATGTGATAGTTGTTAAGATTTTTTTCATTGATTATTTATTTTAAGAGCTATCGGACGAGTTGGACGGGGCAGACAAGTAGGATGGGAGCGGATAGAGGATTTTTAATTGATTATTTATCAAAAATTAAATAACCTTAATGTTTCAGGGTCATAATTTTCAAAAGAGACTTTTCCAAAGTCTTTTTGAGTTCGAATTATATCAAAATCATCAGATGCATTGTTGAAAATATTTGAAACCTCTACTTTGTAAAGAAAAATTTCATTTGTTTTGTAATCTATTGAAAAAGTAGTGTATTTTATTTGTATTGGATCTGTAGAGGTGTTTTCTTCAATAGTGAAAAAACGATTTTCAAAAGAAATATTTCTAAATCCTTCTCCACTTGTAATGGTGTTATTAATTATCCTATTATTGAAAAATATTTTTTCCTTCCCTTTATCACTTAAAATTATTTTTATTGTCGAAAAAAGATCTTCTTCTTGATAATAAACAACAATGCTATCCTCAATGCCATCTTTGTTTATATCCATTTTTTCTCTAAAAAGAATCTTTCCTAAATCACTATCGTCATCACTAGGCATTACATCTCTTTTCCCCGCTAAAATATCATCATTTAATATTTTAGAAATTACAAAATGCCCGTCCTTATCTTTTTCTAATAAAAAGTCTACACAAGTTTCTTTTTCATAAGTGTCTCCAAATAGTAAAAAACAACATCTGTATTCATTTTTGTTTTCTAAAGGTGTTATTTTTAATGTACTATTGAGAACATCAGCAAAAAAATCTTGTCCATTTATAAAAGGGTCGTAATCTAATGTCATATCAGCAGATAGTTCGTCAATCTTTTCCAACAATTGCTTGGAAACATATTGCTTGAAAAGTACTTCTTGGTTATCTAACGAACCATTATAAACAGATGAATAAAAAGCTTTTAGAGTTGCTATAGCAACTTCTGTATCTGTAGGTGTAGGTTCAGTAGCAACGTTATTAGCGTTCTTCTTATCTCTACAACTAATAAAAGCTATTAAAATAAATGTGATAATAATTCTTTTCATAAGTATAAAAAATGTCAGACAAGTCGGACGGGGCAGACGAGTAGGATGGGGGAGGGGAGATAGTGCTGACTCCTGAAACCTGACCCCTGAGACCTGAGACCTAAATCATATTATACTGCTTCAGTTTTCTGTACAGAGTGCGTTCGGAAATTCCTAAAGCCTTAGCCGTTTCTTTGCGTTTGCCATCGTTGTGTTCTAACGATTTGCGTATCATCTCACGCTCTTGTTCTTGGAGTGAAAAACGCTCTTCTTCAGGAGCTTCCTCGTAGTCGTACACCACTTCGTGAGGTAGGATTTCTTTTTCGGCAGGTGTTACAGGTAAAAAAGCAAAAGAGGGAGGTGTAGGGTCGTTTTTGCGAGTGTCGTTGCCATAAATGCGATGGATGAGACCTTCGTTCTCTTGTTGTACTTGAGGTGAATTGCCGTGTTGTAGTAGCTCGAGAGTGAGTTTTTTCAGGTCGTTGAGGTCGTTTTTCATATCGAAAAGCACCTTGTAAAGCAGTTCGCGTTCGTTGCTAAAATCACTATCTGAACGGTTTTGGGCAGGGACTATTGAAGGTAAATTTGTTCCTTCGTCGGGCAGGTAAGAGCGCAAAAGACTTGCGGTGATGTCGCGGCGTTGTTCCAGCACTGAAATTTGTTCGGCTACATTGCGCAACTGGCGTATATTACCGCTCCAGCGGTAGTTTGTAAGCAATTGTACAGCATCTTCGCTGAGCCTTACGGGAGGCATTTTGTATTTTTCGGCAAAATCGGAAGCGAACTTGCGGAAGAGCAGATGGATATCCTCTTTGCGTTCGCGCAAGGGAGGTAAGTGTATTTCTATGGTGCTGAGTCGGTAATAGAGGTCTTCGCGGAAACGTCCTTTTTTGATAGCTTCTTGCATTTGCACATTGGTAGCAGCTACAATGCGCACATTGGTTTTCTGTACAACTGAAGACCCTACTTTGATGAACTCACCATTTTCGAGCACCCGCAAGAGGCGCACTTGAGTAGTGAGAGGCAGTTCGCCCACCTCGTCTAAGAAAATAGTACCGCCATCGGCTTCTTCAAAATAACCACTACGGGTAGCAGTTGCCCCTGTGAAAGCGCCTTTTTCGTGACCAAAGAGTTCAGAATCAATAGTGCCTTCGGGGATAGCCCCGCAGTTCACAGCGATATATTTGCCGTGTTTGCGCATTGAGAGCGAGTGAATGATACGAGGGATAGCCTCTTTTCCCACCCCACTTTCACCGGTGATGAGCACCGAAATATCGGTAGGGGCAACTTGTATAGCTTTTTCGAGCGCACGGTTGAGCTTTGGATCGTTGCCAATGATGCCAAAACGCTGTTTTATTGCTTGTGTATTTTCCACGTTTGTTACTTGAGAGTTTAGAGTTGCAAAGATATGAATAATTAACGAATTAGCAAATTTGTAAGTTTGCTAATTTGCTATTTAACAAATTATTATTACTTTTGCCGTCTAAAACAATTCTAAATAGCAATTACTATGGAAAAAGTACCTTCTCACCCTCATACCATTGCCGACCTTAAGAAAGGTGAAAAAGGGATTATTCAGCAGTTTGATTGTTGTAAGATACCTCTTAAACTCATTGAATTAGGCTGTTTTGTAGGCAGTGAAGTGGAGGTACTCCAAAAGGCGACTTTTGGCGACCCTATTTACATTCGTATGAATGATGCTTATCTTTCTATTAGAAAAGATATGGCAAAAACAATTCAATTAGCAGATTCATAAACATTGGCACATCTTAAAATCGCCCTTGTGGGCAACCCTAATACAGGAAAAACATCCCTTTTCAATGCGCTGACAGGCTTAAACCAAAAGGTGGGCAACTACCCTGGTATTACTGTAGAAAAGAAAATAGGGCATTGCAAACTCCCTAACAACCAGCAAGCTGAAATCATCGACTTGCCAGGTACCTATAGCCTCAACCCAAGTTCAGAAGACGAACAAGTGGCTGTAGAAACCCTCATCAACCGCCAAGGAGCATACTTCCCCGATGTGGTGGGGGTGGTGAGCGAGGTGAGCAACCTCAAGCAAAACTTGCTGCTCTTCACCCAAGTGAAAGACCTCCAGCTGCCTACCATTCTGGTTATCAATATGGCTGACCAGATGCAGCGCAAAGGCATTAGTATCGACCTCTCCAAATTAGAACAGTTGTTACACACTAAAGTCATCCTCACCAGCACCCGCAAAGGTGAGGGGCTTTTAGCATTGAAAGAAGCGATTACAAACTTCAAAGAATTGTCGGTTGCTCCTTGTGTGGATATGTCGCGTTTGGAGGCTATACCCTTTGGTACTTCGGAAAGTGAACAACGCCGTAAACAGCAGAAAGAGACTATTATCCGCTATCAGTTTATCAATGAAACTCTCAAAGAAACTTATGTGGTAGATCAGCACAAGGCGCAGACCCTGCGCGCTCATCTCGACCGTTTTCTCATTCACCCATTCTTTGGTTATGTGGTGTTTGCTGCCATACTATTGCTCATCTTCCAAGCCGTTTTCACTTGGTCGAGTTACCCAATGGACTGGATAGAGAACGAGTTTGGTATTTTAGGCGAATGGCTGGCTACCAAATTACCGGCCGGCGCACTTACTAATTTGCTCATCGATGGGGTACTCCCCGGAATAGCGGGTATCACTGTGTTTATCCCACAAATAGCCGTACTTTTCACCCTGATAGCTATTTTAGAAGAAAGCGGCTATATGAGTAGGGTAGTTTTTTTAATGGACAATGTGATGCGACGTTTTGGGCTTAGTGGCAAGAGTGTAGTGCCACTCATTTCGGGGGCTGCTTGTGCCGTGCCTGCCGTGATGATTGCCCGCAATATCGAGAGTTGGAAAGAACGCCTTATCACCATACTCGTTACTCCGTTTATGACCTGCTCGGCGCGTTACCCGTGTATCTCATCATCATCAATTTGGTAATCCCCGAAGGTGATTTTCTGTGGATTAGCTACAAGGCGTGGACGTTCTTTGCGATGTATTTCTTAGGCTTTGCAATGGCGTTACTTTCGGCTTTTATCTTAGATAAAGTGCTGAAAATGCAAAAGAACAGCAGTTTCTTTATTGCTGAAATTCCCGACTATAAAATTCCGCTACTGCGCAATGTATGTCTTACAGTATACGAGAAAACCAAAGGTTTTGTGATGGGAGCGGGTAAGTTTATTTTGGCAATTTCGGTATTGTTGTGGTTCTTAGGCTCTCACGGAATGGGCGAAAAATACAACAGCATTGAGGCTACCGCCGAACAATTGGCACAAACACACCAATGGACAGAAGAACAAAAAGCGAATTACATCCAAGCAGAAAGTTTAGAGTACTCGTTTTTAGGCTACATAGGCAAGGGGATAGAACCCGTATTTCGTCCGCTGGGTTACGATTGGAAGATAAGCATAGGGGTAGTAGCCTCATTTGCGGCTCGTGAGGTGTTTATCAGCACACTATCAACAGTTTATAGTTTAGGAAAAGACCTCGATACCGAGGCTGAAGAAGGAGAACGCACGATTTTAGCAAAAATGCGCTCGGAAGTACACCCCGATGGCACCCCCGTATATACTCTTGGCACAGGGATTTCACTATTGCTCTACTACGCTTTTGCGATGCAATGCCTTAGCACGGTTGCCGTGGTACGCAAAGAAACCAATAGCTGGAAATGGACAGCCCTACAGTTTTTGTTTATGACGGGCATTGCTTATATAAGTGCGATGCTGGCGTTTATATTAATTAGATAATCCTCTCCCGAGGAGAGGGGCAAGCTAAAAAGTGAGAGGAAGTAAAATTATAAAGGTAACACAATATAAAGAATAAATTCCCTTTTACGGATTTCCTCCTCCCTCCCTTTTGGGGAGGGGGAGAACGGAGGGGGTGAGGAACTTATGAAGTTAGGTTTAGTATTTTCAGGTGGTGGGGTGCGCGCTTTGGCACACGCCGGATTGCTCAAAGCCTTAGAAGAAAAAGGCTTGCGACCATCAATCATTTCAGGCACCAGTGGAGGTGCTCTCATTGGGGCACTTTATGCTTGTGGGGTAAAACCCGATGATATGGCGCAATTTTTCAAGGAAACACCTGTATTTAAATGGTCGATGCTCACTTTTAAGAAAGTAGGTTTGGTAGATAGCGCCAAATACACTAAATTCTTCGAAAAAGAATTTCAATACCACACTTTTGAAGAACTCCAACTGCCTTTAATCGTTACAGCTACCAATCTGTTGAATGGTAAAGTGCAGTATTTCAATCAAGGAGAACTTATACAGCCGCTAATAGCCTCAGCTGCTTTGCCACCCTATTTTTCACCCGTGAGAATAGGTGAAAGCCTCTATTGCGACGGCGGACTTTTAGATAACTTCCCGATAGAACCTATTAAAAAACAATGTGATAAAATCATTGGCAGCTTTGTAAACCCGTTGGAAACGATTACCGAAAAAGAGCTCAGCAACTCCTTTCAATTTATGCAACGCATCTACAACATCACAATGGACGGCAACTACAGTCGCAAATTCAAGAAATGTGATTTGCTATTGTTGCACAACCTCAGCAATATAGGGGTGCTGGATACCAAAATGATCGATCACGCTTTTGAATACGGTTATGAAATGGGAATAAAAAGATTAGCGGAGTTGAAAGATTAACAATTATTTAACAATTTTATTTCTCTAAAACTTGTACTTTTGCGGTCTAATTAAAAAAATGTATCAATGAAAAAAATCTTTATCGCCTTAATGGCAATGGTAGCTTTAGCCAGCTTTGGCAAAAGTGATGACAATGACGGAACAATCCAAGAAGGAGCATTCCCTAAAAAAATAACTGTAACTTATCCTAAAAACAATGAAAGTACAGTTATAGTGTATAATATTCAGAATGATAAAATATTATCATTTACTAAAACTGAATATAGTAATGGAGTACAAACAGGTACTACAGAGAATACAAAAATAGAATACAATGGTAATCTCATTAAACAAATAAAATCAGGAGAACCTTCTTCAGAGGATTATTCCATTATTGATTATCACTACGATGGACAAGGTCGTTTGGTGAGACAAACAATAGTAGAACCCAACGATGATGATGCAAAAACTGAAACCTATGAATATTCATACATAGGAGATCAACTCTCTAAAGAGGTTCATATTTATCCTTCAACAACTTATATTAATGGGCAGGAGAAAAAGATAAATCGCCACATAGAAAAAGTATTAGAGTACAATAGTAATATAATAACTGTAAATGAAATTAGTACTAGTCGTGATGGCAATGGAAATGTGGTAAGTGGTACAAGTACTCACACCAATACTATTGTCTATACCCTTTCCAATGGAAACTTAGTAAAAAAGGTGGAAAACCAAATAACAACTGAATATTTGTATGATACAAATACCAATCCAATGCCTTTAAACAAATTAAGTAAAACTACTGACCCTATCTACTTTTTGTCACCTAATATGAGTAAAAATAACTTGATAAAAACAGAAGAAACTCGTATAGATTATCAGGGAGTAGAAGTAAAAACAATTATTACTCAAGATCTTACTTATAATGAAAAAGGCTATCCTACGATGAATAAAAGGTATCGTCAAGAGGGTAATAATCCAAAAGAACTTAGTTCTATTACTGAATACGAGTATTAAGAATTTATATACTTATAAAAAGCGGCTTTTCAAAGCCGCTTTTTTTATTCTTTTCAAGAGCCAATTTTCCTCCTTTTTTTGCGAAATTCTCAATTTCTCCCTATCCAAATTATCAAATTAATAATACGACTCTTTCTTTTCTGTTATATCTTCAAAATTTTAACACTTTAACTGCTTTAAACATCTCATCTTTATATAACCTGCTGATTTTCAATAAAAATACGTTAAAGTTTTGTTAAACTATAAATTTCATTAGGTTGCTTTCAGTTGTTTTTTCTTATCTTTACCACGAAAAAAGTGATAAAATCGAAAATAGAGCTATAAAGTTTTATCTCTTTTTAACATTTAAGAAGCATTAAAAAACACTAAAAACAAATTGTACTATGGAAAACACAGCAAAATTGATTTTTGAAGGAAAAGAGTATGAATTTCCTATTGTAGTAGGGACTGAAAATGAAAAAGCAATCAACATTGAAAAATTGCGTGCCCTGACTGGATTGGTAACCTTAGATTCAGGTTACAAGAACACTGGTTCTTGCAAAAGCGCTATTACTTTCCTCGACGGTGAAAAAGGTATTTTGCGTTATCGTGGCTATAATATTGAAGAATTGGCTGCCAAAGCCGAGTTTCTCGAAGTAGCCTACCTCCTTATCTTTGGCGAACTTCCCACTGCCGAAGAGTATGACGATTTCAAAAAAACAATTCACAAGTACACCCTTGTTCACGAGGATATGCGCCATATTATGGACGGTTTCCCGCGCTCGGCTCACCCTATGGGGGTATTGGCATCGGCTACTAGTGCGCTCACCGCTTTCAACCCTGTGCCAGTGAATGTACATTGCCCCAAACACGTGTATCAAGCGGTCTGCAAAGCCATTGCTAAAGTAACCATTATAGCTTCTTGGGTATACCGCAAGCGCGAAGGTTTACCACTGAATTACTACGACAACAGCAAGGGCTATATTGAGAACATTTTGCGCCTCTTCTTTGAAATTCCTACTGAGGAATACAAAATCAACCCTACCATTGTGAGTGCCCTCAACAAGTTACTCATCCTCCACGGTGACCACGAACAGAACTGTTCTACTTCTACTGTACGTTTGGTAGGGTCTTCAGAGGCGGGTTTGTTTGCGAGTATTTCCTCTGGGGTTTCTGCCCTTTGGGGTCGTCTCCACGGCGGGGCAAACCAAGCGGTGATTGAGATGCTTGACGAAATTCACAAAGATGGAGGCGATGTAGATAAGTTCATCAACAAAGCAAAAGACAAAAACGACCCTTTCCGCCTGATGGGCTTTGGACACCGTGTGTACAAAAACTTCGACCCACGGGCTAAAATCATCAAAGTAGCTGCCGATGAGGTACTCAATGCTTTAGGCATTGACGACCCTATTCTCGGCATCGCTAAACATCTCGAAAAGGTAGCTTTGGAAGACGAGTACTTCAAATCGCGCAACCTCTACCCCAATGTCGATTTCTATTCAGGTATTATCTATAAAGCCTTGGGTATGCACTTAGAGATGTTCACCGTGCTCTTTGCTATTGGTCGTCTCCCTGGCTGGATTGCTCAATGGAAGGAAATGCGCCAAGGAGGAGAGCCTATCGGTCGTCCACGACAAATATACGTAGGTGCCACCGAAAGACCTTTTGTTGAATTGAATAAAAGATAAAAATGAAAAACATTATCTATACCATTACCGATGAGTCGCCTTATTTGGCAACGCATTCGCTATTGCCCATCATCAAACGCTTTTGCGCCTCTTCGGGTATCAACTTTGAAGCCAAAGATATCTCATTGGCAGGACGTATTTTAGCCTCTTTCCCCGATTTTCTCACAGAAGAACAACGGGTACCCGATGCCCTCAGCGAATTGGGGGCGTTGGCAACGCGTCCGGAAGCCAATATCATCAAGTTGCCTAACATCAGTGCTTCGGTACCCCAACTGAAAGCGGCTATTGCCGAACTGCAATCACAAGGCTATGCGCCCCCCGATTACCCTGAAAACCCTGCCGATGAAGCCGAAACAGCTATCAAACAGCGGTATGACAAGGTGAAAGGCAGTGCGGTGAACCCTGTGTTGCGCGAGGGTAATTCCGATAGGCGCGCACCTAAATCGGTGAAACAGTACGCGCAAACGCACCCGCATTCAATGGGCGCGTGGAGTGCTGAGAGTCTCACGGAAGTCGCTACGATGCAAGCGGGCGATTTCTATCACAACGAGCAATCGGTAACCCTCAAAAAAGCAGATGTGGTGCGTATAGAGTTGGTAAGCCCTAAACACGAAGTGCAGGTACTCAAAGCCGAACTTCCTTTGCAAGCGGGCGAAGTGATAGATGCTACTTTTATGAGCAAAGAAGCCCTTTGCAAATTCTATAAAAAAGCCTTTGCCGAAGCGAAAGACAAGGGCGTACTCCTCTCTTTGCACCTGAAAGCCACGATGATGAAGGTTTCTGATCCCATTCTCTTTGGCTATGCGGTTGAAACGTACTTTGCTAATTTGTTCCAAAAACACCCACGCGAACTGAAAGCCTTAGGGGTGAATGCACGTAACGGTCTTTCGGATATACTCGCCAAAATAGAACAATTGCCTGCTGAAGAACAAGAACCTTTAAAACACGACATCGAGGGAGCGCTTGCGCGAGCAGCAGCCTTGGCAATGGTGAATTCCGATAAGGGGATTACTAACCTGCATTTCCCTAATGATGTGATTGTAGATGCTTCTATGCCGGCAATGATTCGCAATGGGGGCAAGATGTGGAATGCTAAAGGCGAGGCTCAAGATACTTTGGCGGTACTGCCCGATAGTACTTATGCGCGTATCTACCAAGTGGTGATTGACTTCTGTAAGAAACACGGGGCGTTTAATCCTGCTACGATGGGAAGCGTTGCCAATGTGGGCTTAATGGCGCAAAAGGCTGAAGAATATGGCTCTCACGACAAGACTTTCGAAATCCCTTATAGCGGACGTGTACAGGTGGTAGGCACCAATGGTAAAGTGTACTTATCGCATAAAGTAGAAAAAGGCGATATCTGGCGTATGTGTACTGCGAAAGATGCTGCCATACAAGATTGGGTGAAATTAGCGGTAACACGCGCACGCCTCAGCAAAACACCAGCGGTCTTTTGGTTGGACGAGCACCGCGCTCACGATGCGCAACTCATCAAAAAAGTAAAACACTATTTGGCAACACTCGACACCGAGCGGGTAGATATCCGCATTATGTCGCCTGAAACGGCTATGCTCTTCTCCTTAGAGCGCACTCGCAAGGGCAAAGATACCATTTCGGTAACGGGCAATGTGTTGCGTGATTACCTCACCGACTTGTTTCCTATCTTAGAATTGGGCACCAGTGCCAAAGTGCTCTCTATCGTCCCCTTGATGAATGGTGGCGGACTCTTTGAAACGGGTGCAGGGGGCTCAGCACCTAAATTAGCCGAACAACTCTTTGCCGAAAATCACTTGCGCTGGGATTCCTTAGGAGAATTTCTCGCCTTAGGGGCTTCGTTAGAGCATTTTGCTCAAAAACACGAGAACCCCAAAGCCTTAATCTTAGCCCAAACGCTCGATGAGGCAACGAGTAAGCTGTTGAACAACGACAAATCGCCACAAGCCAAAGTAGGCACGCTCGACAATCGCGGAAGTCACTTTTATTTGGCACTCTACTGGGCTGAAGCCTTAGCAGCCCAAACTCAAGATAGCGCACTTGCCAAAGAGTTTGCTCCTATCGCCAAAGCCCTAAAAGACAACGAAACGACTATCGTGGAAGAGCTGACCCGCATACAAGGCACACCGGTAGATTTAGCAGGTTATTACCACCCTAATCCCACCAAAGTAGCCGAAGTTATGCAAGGAAGTAAAACCCTATTGTTAATTATTAATTCTTAATTGTTAATTGAATTATGGTTTTTGATATTGAAATGATAAAGAAAGTCTACGCCCAATTTCCTGAGCGCGTAGATAAAGCCCGCCAAGTGGTAGGACGACCCCTTACCCTTGCTGAAAAAATATTGTATACTCACTTGTGGGACGGCACTCGCTGGCGCGAGCTTGTAGCTCGTGCCTTTGTACGCGGTAAAGACTATGTAGATTTCGCCCCCGACCGTATCGCTTGTCAAGATGCGACCGCCCAAATGGCACTCTTGCAGTTTATGCAAGCGGGTAAAAGCAAAGTGGCTGTGCCTACCACGGTGCACTGCGACCACCTGATACAAGCCAAAATAGGTGCTGCAACCGACCTGAAAGTGGCTACTGAACAGTCTAAAGAAGTATTCGATTTCCTCTCTTCGGTATCCAATAAATATGGTATTGGTTTCTGGAAACCTGGCGCAGGGATTATTCACCAAATAGTCTTAGAAAACTACGCTTTCCCTGGCGGAATGATGATAGGCACCGATTCGCATACAGTGAACGCTGGCGGATTAGGAATGCTCGCCATTGGTGTAGGCGGTGCCGATGCCGTAGATGTGATGGCAGGAATGCCGTGGGAACTGAAATTCCCTAAGCTTATAGGCGTAAAACTCACGGGTAAACTCAGCGGGTGGACTGCCCCAAAAGATGTGATTCTTAAAGTCGCCGATATACTCACCGTAAAAGGGGGTACGGGCGCTATTGTGGAATACTTCGGCGAGGGTGCTAAATCGCTTTCGTGTACGGGGAAAGGAACTATATGTAATATGGGTGCCGAAATAGGGGCTACTACCTCTACTTTTGGCTATGATGGGGCGATGCGTCGCTATCTGCTTGCTACTGGGCGCGAAGAAGTAGCCCTCGCTGCCGATGCGATCGCTCCCTACCTCACCGCCGACCCCGAAGTATATGCTAACCCCGAAAAGTATTTCGACCAACTCATCGAGATAGACCTCTCTGCCTTAGAGCCTTATATCAACGGGCCTTTTACCCCCGATAGAGGTACTCCTGTATCCAAAATGAAGGAGGTAGCCCGTGCCAACGATTGGCCTCTCGAGGTGCAATGGGGGCTCATCGGTTCGTGTACTAACTCGTCTTACGAAGATCTCACCCGCGCGGTTTCGGTCGTAAAACAAGCCTTGGAAAAGAGAATTACCCCTAAAGCTTCCTTTGGTATCAACCCTGGCTCTGAACAAATACGCTATACTACCGAGCGCGACGGCATTATAGACATCTTCGAGCAGTTGGGCACCCGTGTGTTTACCAATGCTTGTGGCCCTTGTATCGGTCAGTGGGACAGAGAAGGCGCCGAAAAACAAGAGAAAAATACGATTGTCCATTCCTTCAACCGTAACTTCTCCAAACGTGCCGACGGCAACCCTAATACCCACGCTTTTGTTGCTTCACCCGAAATGGTAGCGGCTTTGGCTATTGCTGGTAGGTTAGACTTTAACCCTATCACTGATACCTTGCTTAACGACCAAGGTGAAGCGGTAAAACTCACCCCTCCTTATGGCGAAGAGTTGCCCTCTAAAGGTTTTGCAGTTGATGACCCTGGCTATCAGGCTCCTGCCGAAGATGGTAGCAATATCGAGGTAGTAGTATCGCCTACCTCCAACCGTTTGCAACTACTCACGCCTTTCGCTCCTTGGGACGGTGAGAATATCACAGGGGCTAAACTCCTCATCAAAGAGCAAGGCAAATGCACCACCGACCATATTTCGATGGCAGGGGCTTGGTTGCGTTTCCGTGGACATTTGGACAATATTTCCAACAATATGCTCATAGGGGCGGTAAATGCTTTCAACGGTAAAACTAACTCCGTGAAAAACCAACTTACTGGCGAATATGACGAAGTGCCTAAAGTACAACGCGCTTATAAAGCTGCGGGTATCCCTTCTATTATAGTAGGCGACCACAACTATGGCGAGGGCTCTTCACGCGAACACGCTGCTATGGAACCTCGTCATTTGGGCGTACGAGCGGTATTGGTAAAATCGTTTGCGCGCATTCACGAAACCAACCTTAAAAAACAAGGAATGCTCGCCCTCACCTTTGCCAATGAAGCTGATTACGATAAGATTCAAGAAGACGATGTGATCAACTTCCTCGACCTCACCGCCTTTGCGCCTGGCACTCCTTTACACTTAGAATTTGTACATAAAGATGGCAGTAAAGACGTGATTACCTGCAACCATACCTACAACGCTCAGCAAATAGGTTGGTTTAAAGCAGGAAGCGCCCTGAATAAATTAGCGAATTAGCAAATTTGGAATTAGTAAATATTATCGACTTTGCCAAAGGTCTCCGTCCGTACGGCTCACACCTTTGGCAAAGTTTTTTATATTCTAAATGCTACTTGCTAAATCTACACAAGAAATTTTCCGAAACTCAAAATTGTTACTTGTCACTTGCTAATTGTTAATTATTTTGTACTTTTGCCTCTCGAAAAAGACTAAATGAACCACTCCGCTTTTATGATGATTGATAAAATAAAAGAACACATCGCTAAAATTGAGGATTTTACAGCGAAAACTAAAGACGAACTCGAACAGTTCCGCATTCAGTACCTCGGTAAAAAAGGTGTCCTAAACGACTTTTTTGCTGCTTTCAAAGAAGTACCTAATGAAGAAAAAAAGACTTTTGGACAGGTAGTGAATGAACTCAAACAAAAAGCTGAAGCTAAAGTACAAGAATGGCGCGACCGTCTTGAAGAACGCAACGAGAGTAAAGGAGTATACGGCGATTTGAGCCGCCCTGCTACCCCAGCCCCCCTTGGCGCTCGCCATCCTATTTCTCTGGTGAAAAACGAAATCGTAAAAATCTTCGCGAATATTGGCTTTGATGTTTCCGATGGCCCCGAAATGGAAGATGATTGGCATAACTTCACTGCTCTCAATCTCCCCGAATACCACCCTGCACGCGATATGCAGGACACTTTCTTTATACAAACTAATCCCGATATCCTCTTGCGCACTCACACCAGCTCTGTACAGATACGTTATATGGAGAACCACCAGCCGCCTATCCGCACAATCTCCCCAGGGCGCGTGTTCCGCAACGAGGCTATCTCTGCTCGCTCTCACTGCTTGTTTCACCAAGTAGAAGGTTTGTATATCGATAAAAACGTATCTTTTGCCGACCTCAAACAAACACTGTTGTACTTCACTAAAGAAATGTTTGGCAAATCACGTATCCGCTTGCGCCCGTCCTACTTCCCTTTTACTGAACCCAGTGCCGAAGTAGATATCTATTGGGGGCTCAACAACGAGGTAGATTACCGCATCACCAAAGGAACCGGTTGGCTCGAAATTATGGGTTGTGGTATGACCGACCCTAATGTGCTTAAAAACTGCGGTATCGATAGCGAACAGTACAGCGGTTTTGCTTTTGGTATGGGCGTTGAGCGCATCGCAATGTTGCTCTACCAAATCGGTGACATCCGTATGTTCTACGAGAACGATGCCCGCTTCTTAGAACAATTCAAAAGCGCCCTTTAATACATAAAAATAGAAATATGACAACAGTGAATAAAAACATACATAAACCTATGTTTAAAGTAGGGGAGGAGGTACTCATAGCTCCACAAGTCACTAATGAAAAAGAATGGCTTAAAGGAATAGTAATAGATATTGAAGACAACCCTTTTGTAGGTTTTGTGATTACAGCCAAAACAAAAGAACTCGGCGAATTTTTTGATAAAGAATACTTGTTTAAAAAATTGAATTGAGATGTTTGCTATTACTTTTGATATGGTTATTTCCGATTTGGAAAAGTATTACGGTTCGCCTTATCACTCTGCTTATACTGAAATTCGTAAAGTATTGGCTGATTGTGGTTTTTATTGGATACAAGGAAGTGTGTATGTAACCAATGAAGAGAATTTATATGTAGTGACCAAAGCAATGAATGCCCTTGATGCTATTTCTTGGTTTAGAAAGTCTGTTAGAGATATCAGAGCTTTTGAAATTAAAAATTGGTCAGATTTTACCCAAATGTTTAAAATTGAAAAATAATTCACAAACATCGTCAATTGTCAATCGTCAATTGTCAATTGAAAACGTTTCTTTTGCCTACGATGGGCAACCCGAATTACTGAAAAACATCTCCTTTGAACTCTCACAAGGCGAACACCTTTCCTTGATGGGCGAAAGCGGCTGCGGTAAGAGTACCCTCCTCAAAGTTATCTACGGACTTGTAGACGTACAACAAGGCTCTGTTCTCTTTCACAACGAGCGCGTCTGGGGGCCTTCACGTCAGTTAGTCCCTGGTTTCAAAACGATGAAATACCTCGCTCAAGATTTTGGCTTAGGCCCCTATCACACTGTCGCTGAAAACGTAGGAAAGTTCATCTCCAATCTCGATTTAGTTTACAAAAAAGAACGTGTAATGGAGCTCCTCACCTTAGTAGGTATGGAGCGCTTTGCTCCCTTAAAAGCCCTAAACCTCAGTGGTGGCGAAAAACAACGTGTCGCATTGGCAATGGCATTAGCGCAAGAACCCCAATTGCTGTTGCTTGATGAGCCTTTTAGTCAGATAGATAATTTTAGAAAAAACGATTTGCAACGCACCCTTTTTGCTTATCTAAAAGAGCAGAATATCAGCTGTATTGTAGCAACTCACGACGGTAAAGATGCCCTTTCTTATTCCGATAAAACTGCGATAATGCGCAAAGGTGAATTGTTGTATTTCGGCAACACTCTCAACATCTACGCCCAAAATACCGATGCCTATACAGCTTCTCTCTTTGGCGAAGTAACTGCCTATCAAGGCAAACTCTTCAAGCCTCATCAAATAGCACTTGCTTCTCAACCCACTAATTGGCAGGTTTCTGTGCAACATAGCTATTTTCAAGGAGCTCACTATCTTATAGAAGCTACTACTCCCGAAACAAAAGTCTATTTCTATCACCCCGTCCCGCTTGCTAAAAACGCTACAGTTCATTTACAAATCAAATAGCCCGCGCGGATCGCACCAAATTGCCAAATGTATTTCCATCACTATAATATCGTTACTCCTTTAGGACTCGACCTCCCTACCACCGCTCATTTGGTGCTGAGAGAACAATCGGGCATCGCTCGTTATCCTATCTATGGGCAGCTCACTAATGTTTGTCTTTCTAAAATAGGCGATGGGGCTTTAGAGAGCAAGTACCAGCAACTCGTGGGGCGTGAAGGTTTTTCGCGATTGGAAAAAATGCTTCTTTTGGCAGTTGTTCCTATACTTCATCATATCAAAATTACCCCTCGCACCGCTCTAATTCTTTCCACGACCAAAGGCAATATTTCAGCACTTGCCAAAGGAAATCCTACTCCTTTACTTTCAACAACTGCCCAAAAAATCGCTACTGCAATAGGTATTACCACTACGCCTATTGTGTTATCTAATGCCTGTGTATCAGGAGCAATGGCGCTCTCAGTAGCCGATAGTCTGCTAAAAGCAGATAGTTATGATAGTGCTGTGGTATTAGCTGGCGATGAGATAAGCGAATTTGTACTTTCGGGCTTTCAGTCCTTTCAAGCGATGAGTGCTAAACCTTGCAAGCCTTACGACGCTACCCGCGATGGCATTACCTTGGGTGAAGCAACCGCCGCTGTATATGTGAGTAAAGAAGCGCAAGGTGCTAAAGCTCAACTCTTAGGAAGTAGTTCTATCAACGATGCCAATCATATTTCAGGGCCTTCACGCACCGGTGAAGGATTGTATTTGAGTGTGCAAAATGCCTTAGACGAAGCTAAACTACAGCCTCAACAAATCGATTTGATCAACGCTCACGGTACGGGTACTCTCTATAATGATGAGATGGAAAGTATTGCCTTTATGCGCGCCAATCTCCTCTCTGCTCCTCTCAATAGTTACAAAGGCTATTTTGGGCATACACTCGGTACTTCAGGGCTACTTGAAACCCTGCTTACTATAGAGTTAGCCCGTTATAAAACCCTTCTAAAAAGCCTCAATTTCGATACACTTGGCGTTTCTCATCCTATAAAAGTACTGAGAACAACCGAGTATAAAGAGGTGCATTACTTCCTCAAAACAGCCTCAGGCTTCGGAGGCAGCAACACCGCACTTGTAATTAAACAATTATAACCCCTTAATATATAATCATTAACATCTAAGTATTATTTTTTTTGTTAAAAAAAAGTGAATAAAAATTTGCGTATAAAGAAAATATTCGTAACTTTGAGCCCGATTTTAACACTATAAAGTAATAAAAAGATGAGAAAAATAATTTTGTTGATGAGCATTTTTGCTATCCATCTCTCTATGGCACAGCAACAAAGCTCTCCCGATGGCAGTGTGATACTCTCTTTTTCACTGAAAAGTGATGGAACTCCTTCGTATAAGGTGTCCTACAAAAATAAACCAGTGATAAACGAAAGTACTTTAGGCTTTACTCTTAAAAAAGCTGAACCTTTAACTAATAACTTTAAAGTAGTAGATACTAAAAAATCTACCTTTAAAGAAACGTGGAAACCCGTATGGGGGGAAGAAAGCGAAATTCTAAACCACTACAATGAACTTCTCGTGCAATTGCAACAAGAGAAAACCAACCGAAAAATGAATATTCGCTTTCGTGTGTATAATGAAGGTGTCGGATTCCGTTACGAATTCCCTTCTCAAAAAGAACTTACCTATTTTGTAGTAGAAGAAGAGCTCTCTCAGTTTGCGATGACGGGTGACCATACCGCTTGGTGGATTCCTGGGGACTACGATACCCAAGAATACGACTATACAGAAAGCAAACTCTCCGAAATTCGCGGACTGATGAAACAAGCCGTAACCGAGAACGTGTCTCAGTTCGCTTTTTCACCTACCGGCGTACAAACTTCTTTAATGATGAAAACCAAAGATGGCTTGTATATCAATCTTCACGAAGCTGCCTTGGTTGATTATTCCTTGATGAACCTCAATCTCGACGACAAAACTTTCACCTTCCAATCTTGGCTCACCCCCGACGCTCAAGGTGCCAAAGGTTACCTAATGGCGCCTTGCCACAGCCCTTGGCGCACGATTATGGTAAGCGACGATGCTCGTAAAATCTTAGCATCTCGCTTGATTCTCAACCTCAACGAACCTTGTGCTATTGCCGACACTTCTTGGATTAAACCTGTAAAATACGTGGGTGTTTGGTGGGAAATGATTACCGGTAAAAGCTCTTGGAGCTATACCAACGACCTCCCTACAGTAGACCTTAATACCGTAGATTACACCAAAACTAAACCTAACGGTACTCACGGAGCTACCAACGAGAACGTGCGCAAATACATCGATTTTGCAGCTAAACACGGCTTCGACCAAGTGCTTGTAGAAGGTTGGAATATAGGTTGGGAAGACTGGTTCGGTCACAAAAAAGACTATGTGTTCGACTTTGTAACTCCTTATCCCGACTTCGACCTCAAAGCGCTCAACGACTACGCGCACTCTAAAGGCGTGAAACTGATGATGCACCACGAAACTTCTGGCTCTACTCGCAACTACGAGCGCCACATCAAAGCCGCTTACGAGTTGATGAATAAATACGGCTACAACTCAGTGAAAACTGGGTATGTAGGCGATATTCTCCCTGTGGGTGAACACCACTATAGCCAATCGACTATCAATCATTACCTCTATGTGATTAAAGAAGCAGCCAAACACAAAATAATGGTGAATGCGCACGAAGCCGTACGCCCTACTGGTCTCTGCCGTACTTACCCAAATATGATAGGTAACGAATCTGCTCGCGGTACTGAGTACGAGGCTTTTGGAGGTAATAAAGTATTCCACACCACTATCTTGCCTTTCACTCGTTTGCAAGGGGGACCTATGGACTACACCCCTGGTATCTTCGAAACTGAGGTGAAAAACGTAAATCCTAATAACACCAGTCAGGTACACACTACTTTGGCACGCCAATTAGCGTTGTATGTAACGATGTACAGTCCGCTACAAATGGCAGCCGACTTGCCAGAGAACTACGAAAAGTATATGGATGCCTTCCAATTCATCAAAGATGTACCCGTAGATTGGCAAAAAAGCGTATATCTCGAAGCTGAACCTGGTCGTTATATCACCATTGCGCGTAAAGATAAACACAGCAACAATTGGTATGTAGGTTGCACCGCTCACGAAGGCGGACATACTTCAGAACTCTTGCTCAACTTCCTCGACAAAGGTAAGAAGTATGAGGCTACCATCTATGCCGATGCTAAAGATGCCAACTGGAAAACCAATCCTAAGGCATACACCATCACCAAACAAAAAGTAAATGCTAAAACCAAATTAAAACTCACTGCTGCTCAAGGCGGTGGTTATGCTATACAAATTAGAGAATTAGCAAATTAGCAAAATTAGAAAATTAATCAATGATTGTTTATGCAAAAGCCTAATGTGATTTTAGAAAAGACTTTTCAGTTTTCTCTTAGAATTGTTGAGCTTTGTAATGTTTTGGAGGAGAATAGAAAATATGCTATTGCGAACCAATTATTAAGGTCTGGCACTTCTATAGGAGCTAATGTGAGAGAGGCTCAGAATGCAGAAAGTCAGCAGGACTTTATCCATAAGTTTAAAATTGCAGCTAAGGAAGCCGAAGAAACAATGTATTGGTTAGATATATGTTTATATTCAAGTGATTATCCTGATACTCAAGTAGAAAAACAGGAATTGTTGAATATTATGTATATAATAAATAGTATTATAGGAACAATGAAAAGAAAATTAGTGAATTAGTGAATTACAAATAAATGGTATAGAAATTTGCTAATTTTCAAATTTTCAAATTTTCAAATTAGAAAAGCGTATGAAAGTAAAAATGAACAAACTACTTTATGCAGTAATGTTTTTCTTGTGTGTAGCTTTCGGTTACGCACAGCAAATCACTGTAAAAGGAACAGTGAAAGATGGCGCTGGCGAACCCCTAATGGGCGCTAGTGTGCTCGTGAAAGGTACCTCTCACGGTACTGCCGCCGATTTCGACGGTAAATTCGAACTAAAAGTCGACAAAGGTGCTACCCTTGTCTTCTCATCTGTAGGCTTCAAATCCCAAGAAGTCGCCGCTAAAGCAGTGATGAACATCACCCTCCAAGAAGATGTACAACAACTCGGTGATGTAGTGGTTATCGGGTATGGAGCTGTAAGAAAAAAGGACTTAACAGGTTCTGTAAACTTGGTGAGCGATAAGGACTTTAACAAAGCTCCTGCCGTAAATGCCGACCAGCTTATCCAAGGTAAAATAGCTGGGGTACAGATGGCTTCTACTGGTGGAGCTCCTGGTGAAGGACAAGTTATTCGTATCCGTGGTAATGGGTCTTTGTCCTTAACTTCTAACCCGCTAATTGTAATCGACGGTGTGCCAATGAACGATGGCGGCGTGGGCGGTTCTCGTAGTATCTTCAACTCTATCAACCCTGAAGATATCGAAAGTATGACTGTATTGAAAGACGCATCCTCTACCGCTATCTTCGGTTCTCGTGCTGCCAATGGGGTGATTATGATTACCACCAAAAAAGGAAAAGCAAACCAAGAAATGAAGATTAGCTTCAACACCAGCATCGCACTACAAGATGTAAACAAATATGTTGATGTGATGAGTGCCGATCAATACCGCCAAACTGTAAAAGGATTGAATATCCCTGCTGCCGAAGCGCTCTTGGGCAATGCTAATACCAATTGGCAAAAAGAAATCTACCAAGTAGCCCCTATGAGTAATAGTACTTTAGTGCTCTCTGGCGCCTACAAAACTTTGCCTTATCGTGTATCAATAGGGCATTCGTATGCCGATGGGGTGTTGCGTACCGATAACTTCAAACGTACCAATGCTAAAATTAGCTTGAACCCTACTTTCTTTGATAAATCATTGAAATTAGAATTGAATGCCAATGGTACTTATATGCAAAACCGTTTTGCCGAAAAAGGAGCTATAAGTTCAGCGGTTCTCTATGACCCTACCCAATCAGTGTTTGGAGGTCCCGCTAAATACGGTGGATACCACGCTTGGATTGACCCAGCTACACAAAATCGTTCTAACTTAGCTGCAACCAATCCTATGGCGTTATTGAACTTTACCGACGATAGTTCTAAAGTGTTTCGCTTTATTGGTAATGTAAAAGTTGATTATACTTTACCTTTCTTTAAAGATATTACCGCTACCGTGAATGCTGGTTTAGACTACAGTAATGGTAAAGGCGATAAAATTATCGACCGCCGTATGCCTACTGCCACTACTGGTTTTGCAGGAAGTACTAATACCTATGATAATAAAGCAACTAATAAGTTGTTTGATGCTTATGTAAACTATATGAAGGACATCAAAGATACACATAGTATTGGGCTAATGGTAGGACACTCTTATCAATCTTTTGAATTTGACGATAATAGTACTCAAAACGATTACTTTGTAAACCCTGGCGATAACAAAATTGTACCTAATATCAACAAAAGTAAAAACGTGTTAATGTCATTCTTTGGTCGTGCAAACTATAGCTATAAAGATCGTTACCTCCTTACCGCTACCCTCCGTGCCGATGCTTCTTCTAAACTAAACCCAGACGACCGTTGGGGCTACTTCCCTTCAGTTGCCTTGGCTTGGAATGTGAGCAACGAAAAATTCCTTAAAGACAACAAAACCCTTAACGAACTCAAATTGCGTTTTGGTTATGGTGAAGTAGGGAACGTAAATGGTTTGGGCGACTACCTATTCCTTACCAATTACACCCGTAGCCAAGATGGCGCTTCTTACCAATTTGGTGATAGATTCTATCAAACTTACCGCCCTGGGGTAACTAACAAAAACCTACGTTGGGAAGTGGGGAATACCCTCAATGCTGGTATTGATTTTGGATTGTTAGACAACCTCATCACAGGTACCCTCGATGTCTATCGCAAACAAACTAAAGACCTAATTGCCGAAACCACAATCGACCCTTTCACCAACTTCAAAAACCGTGTAAATGCCAATATAGGTGATATGGAAAACAAAGGGGTTGAGTTTGGATTAACAGTAAATCCTATTCGCAATACCGAAAAAAATATCCGTTGGAGCTTTAACTACAATATCTCTTATAACGATAATAAGATTACCCGTATGCCCGACGATCAACCTACAGGAGGTATAGAAGGTGGTACAGGTAACCGTGTACAATTACACCGACAAGGAGAAACCCCTTATTCTTTTTATGTTTATCAACAAGTGTATGATGCACAAGGTAAACCTATCGAAAATACTTTTGTTGATAGAAACGGCAATGGCAAAATTGACGAAGGTGACCGCTACTTGTACAAATCACCTTTTGCCCCTATAACTATGGGATTTGGTACCGATTTGAACTACAAGAATTGGGATTTGAACATCACTACTCGTGCAAACATCGGCAATTATGCGTATAATAACACTCAATCTCGTTTAGATCAGCTTGGTGAAATTACAGCTAATAGTGGCTTTATTGTTAATATTAAAGCAAATCAGGCAGATGCTAATTTCCAACGCCATAACGACCAAGCGTGGTTAAGTGATTACTATATTGAAAACGCTTCATTCTTCAAGTTAGACAATATCACCTTAGGTTACACCTTCCCTCATACCGATAAAATGTACGTCCGCCTCTATGGTACTGTACAAAATGTATTGACTATTACTAAGTACAGCGGTTTAGACCCTGAAGTGTTTGGCGGTATTGATAACAACTTTTATCCTCGCCCTCAAACTTACTTGTTGGGCTTGAATCTTAACTTTTAATGTATGCAAAGTATGAAAAAATATATCAAACATAGTATTTTAGGACTTGCGATGGCTTTTTCGCTTAGTGCCTGCCTAAAGGACTTAGACCAAGAACCTATTGACCCCGATAGCTTCACTGAAAAAGATGTGTTCAAAAACGCTACCGAAGCTAAAAGTGCCTTAGCTAAAATTTATGCCTCAATGGCTGTTACAGGACAAAAGGGGCCTTCTGGAGATGGTGACCTTGCTAATGCAGACGAAAGCTCAACTCAGTTCACCCGTGCACAGTTTTATTTACAAGAGTCAAGTACCGATGAAGCTATCATTCGTTGGGCTGATGCGGGGGTACCCGATTTCCACAATATGAGTTGGACTCCTTCTAACGCTTTCACTAATGGTTATTACAACCGTTTAGGGCAACAAATCGCTTTTACCAACTCGTTTATCGATAACGCTAAAGACTTAGCTTCCGACCCCGAAGTGGCTTATTTTATTGCCGAAGCGCGCTTTATCCGTGCTTATGCTTACTATAATGTTATTGATGCTTTTGGAAAAGCTCCTTTGATTACCTCATCAAAAGCTGATTTAAAACCTGCTCAAAACTCTCGTGCCGAACTCTTTAACTTCGTCGAAAGTGAGCTAAAAGATTTAGAGGGAAAACTTAAACCTGCTCGTACCAATGAATACGGACGTGTAGATCAAGTCGCCGCTCAAGCTCTTTTGTCTCGTTTGTACCTCAATGCCAAAGTGTATATAGGTCAAGATAAATACACCGATTGTATTACCTATGCTAAAAAGGTAATCGCCTCTTCCTATAGATTAAACACTACCGATGCCAATAACAATGGTACCGCTTATGATGAGTTGTTCTTAGCCGACAACAATAGTAATGGCGCTCAAAACGAATTTATTCTCGTCGTAAATTTTGATGGTTTGAACACCAAAACTCACGGAGGAACCTCTTTTATTACTCACGCAGCTACAGGAGGAGATATGAATCCTAACTTAATTGGTATTAATGGTGGATGGCAAGGTATTACAGTTACTAAAGAGTTTGTCGATAAATTTGATGCTTCTGCACGCAATGGTAATAACGAACCTACCGCTTGGAATGACAAACGCGCTATGTTCCATACCGGCGGACAAACCTATGAGAATACTAATATAAAAGAGTTTAAAACGGCTGGTTATGCAGTTACTAAGTTCAGAAATATTACCTCTACAGGTGCTGTAGGTAAAGACCCTGCTAAGGACTTCCCTGATACCGATTTACCGCTCATCCGTTTAGCCGAAGTTTATCTTACTTATGCTGAAGCCGTACTACGCGGTGGCGCAGGTGGTGATAGAGCTACTGCCTTAGATTATATCAACCAATTGCGCACTCGTGCTTATGGTAATGCCTCTGGCAACATAACCAATAGCGACCTTACCTTAGATTTTATCTTAGACGAACGCGCTCGCGAACTCTATTGGGAAGGATTGCGCCGTACCGACCTCATCCGTTACAATAAATTTACTACCGCCGATTATCTTTGGTCTCTCAAAGGTGGTGCCGCTTCCGGGGTAGCAGTGCCCGATTATAGAAACTTATATCCTATCCCTCAAGATGCGCTCACTGCTAATGAAAACCTTAGACAAAACACTGGATACTAAAAAAGAATACTATGAAAAATATATTTAAATCTATATTATTATGTTCAGGACTTACCTTGTTCGTAGCTTGTGAAAAAGACGAGGACAAGGTAACAATGAGTGCTAATGCTCAAGTAGAGTCTACGCTATCAACTAATACAATAGTGTTAGATAAAACACAATCAAACACTACTGTCCTTACCGTAAGTTGGGAAGAAAAAGATTTTAATGTAGCTGTAGCTCCTACCTATACAGTCAATTTAGAATATGGAGGTAAAGTGAAACCTATCTCTGTGAAACAGTCTCCTTTAACCTTCACTACTAAAGAATTGAACGACTATCTTCTTGGTTTAAAAGTCCCTGCAGGTACAGCTACTAACGTAACAGTGTATGTAAAAGCTGCCCTTAGTGACCAACGTAGTATTGTTTCAAAAAAGAATACTCTGAATGTAACTCCTTTCCTTGATGAAATCAAACCAAGCGAATGGGGAATAGCAGGTAGTGGTGCTAATGGTTGGGAAGAAGACCAAGATAAAGATATCAAAATGTGGAATGCCGCCGATGGTACTTTGGTAGCTTATGCAACATTAACCAATGGTGAAATCAAATTCCGCAAGAACAATAAGTGGAATGAAAATCTTGGTAAAAAAGCGGGTACTCAAAAAGAACTTACTTCAAGTGGTGATAATATAACAGTAACCGCTGGTACTTACAAAATCACTCTTAACCTTAGTAATTCTACTTATAATATCGAAACTTATTCTTGGGGTATTGTAGGCGACTTAAATAATTGGGGTAATAGTGGTCTTCCTGATATTAAAATGACTTATGAAGGTGGTACTAACTCTTGGGTTGCTAAAAATGTAGTTATAGCAACTGAAGGAAGTATTAAATTCCGTTTAAATAGTGATTGGGGTACTAACTTTGGTGCTGATAGCACTGCTGACCCCGCTACCGACCTCGAAGGAAATGTTACCTCTGGAGGTAAAAATATCAAAGTAGCCGCTGGTACTTATAACGTATCTTTCTCATTCGATGCAACTAACAAAGGTACTTACAAAATAGAAAAAAAATAATCCATTTAAAAGAGTACCTAAAAGTTTCAAAATTGCCTTTACGGCGCTAAACTTTGCCAAAGCCTAAAACTTTGGCAAAGTTTATTATATTGATAATCAACATTTCTCTGAGTTCCTCCAAGTCTCAAAAAATAATTAACGTCAGTTCGATATAACAGAACATTGAT
>NZ_KB291392.1:6232-27986 GCF_000318295.1 Capnocytophaga sp. oral taxon 326 str. F0382 | reverse complement strand
AAAAGTTTTTTGCACGAAAGTTTGATACCAAGGTAGATGTTGAAATACTAAATAAATTAGATGATGAAAACCATACTAATATTCACAAGAGAATATGCACACCCTAAGCTTTCGGCAGCAGGAGGAACAGGTTCTTTTTACAAAAAATATGTAACTGCTCTTTTAGAAAAGGGTTATAAGGTAATAGTTTTTGGTGATAACAATGTAGATTTAAATGAGCGCCAAGATAATTTACACCTTCATTTTACAAAGAAAAACTACTTTAAAAAGCATTTTGTACAAGAGCTTTTTAGGTCGTTAGGAAAACGACTCAAGATAGCTTCGTTAGAAGCCTATTTCTTAAAAAAAGAAATAAAAAATCTTACACAACAACTTCAAAAGTTTTTACAAAAAGAGGATATTTATCCCGATGTGATAGAAACTCACGATTGGGAGGGAGCTTCTCTATTCTTAGATGAGCTAAAAACTCCCTATGTAGTAAGAGCTCACGGCTGTTATAGAATATTGAAGAAATATTTTGGTTATAAGGCTTCTTTAGGAGTAGAAGTGATAGAAACTGAGGCTTTAAAGAAAGCTTCTCATCTAATTTGTGTTTCTAAAAATTCTCAAAGAATGTACGAAGAAACTTTTGGTAATAAAGGAACAATCATCACCAATGGGGTAACCACCACAGCACAAAACCTTTCTGAAACACTCCCTTTTTCTCTGTTTTTCTTTGGTTCAGTAACTACAAAAAAAGGTTTTGACATAGCTTTAAATGTCTTTAAAAGAATACTTCAAAAATTTCCTACTGCTACCTTGCATATTGTAGGAAAAAATTATGAAAACTACTTGAAGGAAAATAATTTAGGCGAACAGAAAAATGTAATCAACCACGGACATCTACAGGGGGAAGAGCTCAAAATAATCTTACAAGAAGCAGATACATTTATTTTTCCTTCGCAAGGAGAAACTTTTGGACTTGCCCTTTGTGAAGCAATGGAACTAGGTAAAGCTGTAGTAGCTGCTGATATTCCTTCATTTAGAGATATTATAACGCATACTAAAGATGGTTTTATAGCGAAGAAAGAGGATGAATATTATGAATATATAGTAAAACTTTTTCAAGATGATGTGCTAAACAAAACTATAGCTAAAAATGCTCGACAAACTATTCACACACAATACAATTTTGAAAAAACAGTTGAAAATAGCTTGTTATACTATCAAAAAACTATAAATAACTAATGAAAAACTTATTAAAAAATAACTATTTTTTATTACTTTCTGGACTTCCTCTAGTAATAACTTTTTTGTTTTTACAAATTAACATTCCTATATGGAATGAAACTACTCAAAAAGCATTATTTTATAGTGTTTTTCTATACAGCATAGCACTAATACTATGCTGGATATGCTTACATCACGCTTCTTTATTTGAGAGAGGAGAATGGCTCAGAAATATCATCACCATTGTAGGGAGTGGTATTGTATTGTTATGGACATATAAGCACAAAATCACCTTTCGGTTAGATATTTTATTACTTTTCTTATGTGCTTTATATGGAATTGTTCATCGTAATTTTATAAAACCCTCCCTTTCTATCTTATTATTTTTGCTTTTTATACTCATAAAAATCATAGGACTTTTTTGGGCAAAAGACTTTGATTATGGCGTAAAAACATTATTTGAAGGTGAGAACATTATCTTTTCTTTGCTTATTCCTATTGTTCTATTAGGCTTCTCGGTTAGTAAAAAGCAGCAAGAGAGTTTTATAACTATTTGTTTTAAAGGATTTTTACTTTTGTTAGTAGCTAATCTAATCTTTTATTCTTTTGCTATTAGTCCTGATAAGAATCAACACTTTTTTAACTTTATAACTTTAAACAAAGCTTATTTTCCTTATTATGAAATACTATTTTGGTCTAAGTTCAAGCATTTTAGTTTTATTTCGTGGATTATTTTAGCAATAGGAGGATTAGGAGGATTATTATGGAGAAAAGATAAGAAGTTGATTAGCACTCCAGAACTCATAACTTATGGCATATTAGTTTTTTGTTTTGCATTGATGGTACAAGCGCGAATAGTTATTATTAGTTGGTTTATAGTAGTAGCTTTCTTTGTGTATCTTTTTATAGAGAAATATCTCAGTAAAGTTGTGAAATACAGTCTGTTTATTTTTGTAGGACTTACAACAATTATAGGGGTATGGTATTTAGTTGCTCACACATCCTACTTTTTTGATTCTGGTCGCAATGAAATGTATGGTAGAGTTTTTAAAGCAATTCAAGAAGCTAATTTATGGATAGGTAATGGCTCTGGTTACCAACGATATATAATGGATGGTTTTTTGGGTTATGTGCACAATGATTTTGCAGCAATTATAATAGACACTGGACTTGTAGGGCTGGGGGTTTTCATAGGATGGTTGATAACTATTATTTTCTCTAAAGATATTCTCAAGCAGTATTTGTTATTAGTATTCTTGCCCATTATGAATACAGATGTACTTTTTCACGCTTTTGAATGTGGTTACCTACTAGTTCCCTTAATGATTTTTATACTATTAGCTCCTCGCTTTAAGTATTGGCAGGGTTAACTCAATACACATTCTACCCAATTTTCAAAGCTGTACTTTTCTTTAATATTTTTAACTAAAGGTACATATTCATTTTCTAGAAACTCGGTAAGCCCCTCAAAATTATCGTTTTCAAACACATAAAAGTTATTAGGGTGATAGAAATCATATTGTTTCACACTGGGGTTATCGGTAATGAGTTTTTTCTCGTATTTGATAGCTTCGAATATTCTGAACGAGAGTCCGCTGTGTTCTATAGTTTTTATATCTAATAATATAGCGGCTTTTTTAGTGAAGTTTAAGTATTGGGTGTAACTTATTCCTTTAGAGAAAAATGTGATAAAAGGGTGATGAAGAGGGTCTTTACCTCTGTTGAACAGATTTATATTAAGACTTAGTTGTGAATATTCACTCAATTTATTTACTATTTTCAACAAAGAATCTATGCGGTTTTGTATATATACCCCTACATACATTACTTCATTTTTATTTACAAGAGTTTTTTCTTCGGAGGTATCAAAATAGAAATTTGTACAAAGCAATAAGTTAGGGTACTGATACTTATAACGGTTGTAATCTTCGGGGTCAAATACAAAGAAACGTTTGAAAAGAGGAATTACTTTAAAAACCTTAGGGAAGCGAGCAAGACCATCCCATTGATAAGCTATTACTTTGTTAGCCACAGAGTGCAAGCGGGATATAGTTGTAGCATTTAGTTTGTCGGGGCGTATTACAATAGCATAATCCACACTACCTTCAGCAAAAGAGCTAAGAGTATTAGATACTTCGATGTTGTAGTAGATATCAATGAGTTGTTTTTTATAGGCTCGATTTTTAAAAAGGCTCTTTTGCATAAAGTTTAAGAGTCGGTCTTTAAATTTGTATCGGAAAGTAGGAGCAAGCACAGAAACTTGACTAAAGCTCATTTTTTTCAAATGGTCTTCGAGCATTTTGTAAACCCCAAAATCAGGAGGCATTACCAAGATGATTTTTTTGTTGCTGAAATTCATAGATTTTTGCTAAACAAGAGAATTTATATTGTGCTTTGAGTACTGCAAAAATAAAGCCGCGTTTACCGTCTAAACAGCCTTTTTTAATAAAATAGTATTTTATAAACCAAAATAGAGGTGAAAACAGTAGTTTTATCCATCCTATTTTTTTGCCTTTGCGCCGCTCGGCTACTTGGCTACTATAGTTGTTGTTCTTACTTAAAATGGTTGCTACCGAATCGTTTGCTAAATGTTCTGAAGCTAAATCCTTACGGCTTTTGGGCAATTTGATTATCTTTCCTTTTACTTTTACTGTTGAGTGTATTTCTTCTGGCCAATAGGCTCCTTCTTTTCTAAAAAATCGCAGTTTGAAATCGGGGAAGGCGGAGCGCATATATTTATTGATAAAATAGTTTTTAAATGCGATATAAACACCTCCTAAATTAGGGTCTTTAGTGATTTTGTAGAGTTCTTCTCTCAGTTTTTCGGGTATTGTTTCATCGGCATCAATGACTAATATCCACTCGTTTTGGGCTTGTGCAATAGCAAAGTTACGTGCGGGCTCTACATAAGGATAACGCTCACAATACACTATCTTACAGCCGTATTGTTTGGCTATTGCTATAGTACTATCAGTGCTATGCATATCACACACTACAACCTCATCAAAATGCTTGGCTGTTTCAAGTACGGTTGCTAAATGCTTTTCGGCATTATAAGTGTTGATAACTACAGAAATCTTCATATAAAATCTATTTATTAATTACCCTTGCATTCCAAATAATAAGTTTTTAAACAATATTATAAGTGAAAGTTGTGGGAGGGCGCCTATGAGCCAGCTGATGATGAGTTTCCAGAGAGGTTGCCCTGAGAGATAGGCTTGTGCTGAAAGGATGGCTCCACTGAGAAAGATGAATAGTGCGACAATATAGGTCATATCTATTTCAAAGATAACTCCCAGCAATATGCTGAAAACGGTGAGCGCTCCTACCCCCATTACAAACATATTGCCTACAAATTTTAAATAGTGCATCAGCAGGATGACAAAGGTGCTGATGAGCAAATTCATTATATAGAAATACAAAATGGGATAATGATCCATAGGGGTTACCTTGAAGGCAGTGAGTAACAGCATTGCTATATAGCCATAACGCAACCACTTCTGTTTTTCAAGGGGCACCTCAAAAGGATCGTCGAGCCAATTTAGCACAAAGAGCATCAGGTATACAAGGGTGGGTAGGGCTACAGTGATGAGCAGTAGCAACAACCAAGTGTATTTTACGATTTCTATAGTGGGTGAAAAGGGTATTTGAAACAACACCAACATCGCCCCATAGATAGGAAACCATATAGGGTGAGCGAAAAATGTGATGATGTAACTGAAATAGCGCATTGTTATCAGTTTTTTCTATTCTTCTTCAACTACCGTACTATCAGCTGCGGCTTTTTCTTCTTCTGTTGGCTCTTTAAAATATTCTTCTAATTCTTTAGAGCTCATAAACGGACTTGCTTTGGTTTTGAATACTGCCCATTCTTTTTGGAAGAACTCGGTGTCCAAAGGAGCAATGAGTTGTAAGAGGTCTCCATAGCGGTCGATAGCGTATTGTATGCGGGCAACGCTGAGGTTGAGTTCCTCGGCATCTAAGTGGGTATAGTAGTTCAGTTCTTCTTGGTATTTAGCGAAAATCTGTTGTGCGAGTTTGCGGGCAGTTTCGCGTTGTCCTACTTTGAAATAGCCTTGTACAAAGGGGTCGAGGGTGAAATAGTAGCCATACGCCTCTACTGGCATATTTTTCATAGCGATATCGAGCATCTCTTTGGCTTGGGTGTTTTTGCCTTCGGTGATGAGCTTCTCGGTAAGGCGAGCGATATTGCCGCGGAAGATGATGCTGTTCTTGCGCGTTTCGGGGTCTAAATAGATATTTGGTTTGCCCATATTGCCCCACGTCCATTTTTTCACGATGTTGCACATCAAATCGGTATCGATGCGCCCCATATCGTAAGGGTGATTTTTATCGATTTCGGTTTTGATAGGCACGAGTTTGTACACTAATCCATCGAGTTGCAAATAGTCTTTCATCCAGATGTACTCGGTGGCATCCATACTACCTCCGGTGAAATAGATAGGGCGTTTCCAATCGTTGTTTGCTAAGATGTCCAGCATCACAATGCGCGCCTTGTCGATAGCATTAGGCAGGGTAATATCGATATAATCTACTATTTTATCGGCATCTTCAGGTTTTACGATACCGCTTTTCAGTACGTTTTCTTTGTTTACAGGTATGCGTATTTTGTTAGTAGGATAGTAGTAGAAAGTTTGCTTGTACTCACCTTCACCGCGTGTTTCTTGCGTATTAGGGTCGTCGCTGGTAATCCAATTCACAAAATCTTTGATATTCCAACGGTTTTCGGTACGTTTGCGGAAGTAAATGCCCTCGCGTACGCCGTAAGCGTAGTTTTTATGCTCTATTTGTGCAGGGATAGGGCTACTGTTGTACGCCTGACGCTTCATTTGGTCGATATACCAATCGGTTTGCAACAAACTTGTGTTGATAACGCGTACATCGGTGCGATAATGTTCGATTTCTTGAGCATACCACAAAAGGAAGGTATCGTTATCACCAATGGTGAAAATCATTGCATCTTTATCTTTGGCTACCGATTCTAAGTAAGCATTCCCAATAAATTCAGCCGAATATTTTTGAGAGCGGTCGTGGTCGTCCCAGTTTTCGTAAGCCATTAGCACAGGTACAGATATTAGCGAAAGGACAACGGTTGCAGGAGCTAATATATTGGGGGTGATGTATTTTTTCAGCCAATCGAAAAGGGCATACACGCCCATTCCTATCCATATTGCAAAGGCATAGAATGAACCTACCAAGGAGTAATCACGTTCGCGAGGCTCGAACGGACGCTCGTTCAGATAGATTTTCAATGCCAAACCAGTGAAGAGGAAAAGTACCATAATCACCCACGTTTGTCGTTCACTTTTGATAGTCATAAACAGCAAGCCTAAAATTCCTAAAAGGAAAGGCAAAAAGTAATAAGTATTGCGTGCTTTGTTGTTTAACACATCGGAAGGGAGGTTCTTTTGAGAGCCGAGATGTGCATTGTCGATAACTGAAATTCCTGAAAGCCAATTGCCGTGGTCGTTTTCTAATTTTCCTTGCACATCGTCTTGTCTACCAATGAAGTTCCACGCCAAATAGCGGAAATACATATAGCCAAACTGATAGCTAAAGAGGTAGTTCATATTCTGCCAAAAAGTAGGTTTTTGCACTTCTACTTCATCGCGGAATTGCATTAGGAACTGGTCGTAACGCTCTGGAGGCATTGCGCGTACCGCCATTTGTTGTTGGATACTTTGCAAGAGCTGGTAGGCTTGAGGGTCGGCATAAGCTTCTTCAGTAATTTTGAAAGGCGGATTGCCGGTGAGCTTCATATAGTTAGCTGCGTGTTGGGCGCTCCACATACGAGGCAAGAAGCCCATTTGCGCTCTATTAGAGGCAGTTTGAGCGTTCTTGTAGTTGTTTACAATCACGTATTTGCCTAATTTATAGTCGCGTTCGTATTTAGGTTTAGCATCTTCATAAGGATGTTCGGGGTCGATACCTGCGTACTTATCGGTGTACATAGGTCCGTAGAAAAGATGCGTTTCGGGATATTGTTCGAGGTTGTAGTACGCCAAGAGCAAGCGCGCATCGGTAGGGCTATTCTCGTTGATTACTGTATTGGCATTTGCGCGAATAGGAATCATCAACCAAGATGAAAAGCCTATAAATATAAATAACAAACACAAGATGCCTGTTTGTAAGCGCACTTTGTTTTTCTTGTAAGCGTAGTTTAAAGAGAAGTAGAAGAAAGCAATAACTGAGAGCCCCGCGATAATAGTCCCTGAGTTGAACGGCATTCCAAAGCTATTGACGAAAAAGACTTCTAAATAACCGAAATACGCCAATGTGTAGGGCAATATCAGTTTGAAGATAAGCAATAGTATAGCGATAGAAATTACATTGGCGAGGATGAAATTCACTGCGGTTTTCTTGTAGTTGCTGTTGAAGAAATACAACATTCCGATAGCAGGAATGGTGAGAAGTGCCATAAAGTGCACCCCAAAGGAAAGTCCTACCAGTAACGAGATAAGCAATAACCAGCGGTCACCACGAGGTTCGTGCAGACTATCCGTCCACTTGATGCCCAACCAAAACATTACCGATATAAAAAGCATTGCCATTCCGTATACTTCGGTTTCTACAGCGTTGAACCAGAAGCTATCGGAAAAAGTATAAGCCAAAGCACCTACCACGCCACTGCCCATTACTACAATGGTTTGAGATTGGCTAAGGGTTGTGGCTTCGCGCAGAGCAATTTTTTTAGTGAGATTAACGATGATAAAGTACAAGAACAACACTGTGAAAGCACTCGATAGCACCGACATATAGTTCACCATTAGAGCTATTTTGTCGCTATTAGGAGCAAAAGCAGCGATGAAAGCACCCATCATCTGGAAGAAAGGGGCTCCAGGGGGGTGACCTACTTCTAATCTTGCCGATGTAGCGATATACTCACCACAATCCCAAAAACTTACTGTAGGTTCTACGGTAAGGCTATAGGTAACTAAAGCAATAGCAAATACCAGCCAACCAGCGATGAGGTTGTATCTTGAAAAATCTTTATCCGTCATTGTAATAAAATTAGATTTTTTATTATTGAGGGCAAAAGTACGAATAATTTGTCAATTAGCAAGTGTTAGGCGGTAGGAATTAGGAGATTACCCATTCCATATTTTTACAATACCGATCAAGGTTTGAATTAACTTATTGATTAATAAATCATCCTTCCTCTCACATCCTTTGCTTTCGTGGATTTCCTTCAAAAGGTGAGATGCGACACAAAAGTAACAACATTCTGTTAATCAGAGATTATTGTTTTCAACTCTTGATTCATATTAATAATTTTGTGTGAGTGAAAGGTTCTTCTCCATTACATCCTTAGGGAAGGGAACGATGTACATAGGAGAGTTAGGGCGCAAGGTATAAGTGCGTTGGGGTACAGTGGTATTCACCAAAGGAAAGGTGCGTTGTAAGGTTTTAGCATAAGCAGGTTCGGTGTTCAATCGCTTTAAATCGAAAAAGCGATTAAAGCCCATAGCGAGCTCTCGGCGGCGCTCATTGATGATAAGTTTTACGGTCTCCTCGGTAGTAGCAGGGGTTGCAAGGGTCGCACCACTGCCTTTCACGCGCTTGCTACGGAGGGTATTTACGGTTTGCATCGCCTCGTTGAGGTCGCCCAAACGCGCTTGACATTCAGCCATAGTAAGGTACATTTCACCTGTTTTCATTCCTACGGTAGGGTAGAAGAATTTGGTAGAGAGCATATCCCAGTTGGCAGTGCCTGACCCCCTATCGTTATAACGATGGTTCTTATTGAAGAAGAGCTTGAAGCGCATATCGTTTGTCGCATCAAAAAGGTTGCAAAACTCAGGACTCACAGGGTAGATGTACCAGATATTCATCTCGGTATGTCCGTTCATATAGGCTAAGTTGAGCACTTCGGGGTTTTTATCTACCGTGATAGGGGTAGGGTGCGCCTCATAAGCTACCATATCTATCAGTTGGTTGTTGTACGACAGACTCTTTTGGGCTGCTGCTAATGCCTGCTGGTATTCTCTTCGGAAGAGGTGTACTCGAGCTTTCAAGGCATAGCCAAAAGCCAAGGAAGGGTGATATATATTCACAGGATGTTCTTGCAAAAGAGGCAAGGCTGCCTCGATATCTTCCTGAATAAAGTCGTACACTTCTTTTACGGTAGCTTTGGTGGGATGAGCTTCTAAGTCAAATTCGCGCATTAGGCACACCCCGCCATCGGTAGCGGCGGTAGCAGGGTTGTAGCCTTTGGCATAGACATTTACTAACATAAAGTAGTCAAAGGCTCTTAGCAAGCGGGCTTCTGCTTTGGCACGTGCTTTTAGTGAACCATCGCCTTTAGCATAATCAACGGTGGAGATAATCATATTCCATCTGCCAATGTAGCTGTATACGTTGTTATAAAAGGGAGAGGATTCGATGTAATCGGCGCGGGGAGCAGTCTCGTCGTAATAGAAGTTGATACTATTCTTATCAGGAGCTTTCCCGACAATAGAGCTCTCTTTTACCCAATTGTCGTCTACTAAAGTGCGGAAGTCGAAAGGAGGGTAATTTTTAGTGGGGAGTACTACCAAATCGTAGTATTCCTCAGCAGTGTTGATAATCTTTTCACCTTTAGGGGTGAGGTCGGTATATTTTTCGCAAGCGGTGAAAAACAGTGCGCTGAATATTATTGTGGTTATGATTCTTTTCATTGTAAAATTATTAAGGTATAAAAACTGCCTACCGTGCTACGGTTGCTACGATTAAAAGCTAAATGATAAGCCAAAGAGGGCAGTGGTTGCAGTAGGCAAGGTGCGTGTTCCAGTGTTGAGATTATAGGCTTCGGGGTCGATGTCGTTACCAGCAGCACACCAAGTGAGCAGGTTGTTGAGCTGAGCGGTAACTTTGGCATTTTGCAAGCGCAATTTCTCACAAATATCTTTAGGGATATAGCAAGCAAATACCACATTACGCCATTTGAGGTAATCGGCATTTACCACGTGGTTATCACCGAGTTGCCAAAGAGTGTTCACCGTGTTGGCAGTGCGTCTCAAAGTCGCTGGATAGTCAAACGACATACGGGGCATATCAGTAGGATGGGTCGCTGTCCAACGCTGGTTGATATCGCGGTGCGTTTCGTTTTCTTGATTGATAGAATAGGTGTCTTTGCGAAGTTTATGTCCGCCAGCGTATACAAACATTGTGGAGAGTTCAAAAACTTTGTAGCGCAGTTGTAAGTTGAGTGCCCCGTTGAAGGTAGGATTCATTGTGCCTAATTTCACAAGAGCATCTTCATTTTTGATATCTTTGATAGTAGGTACGCCATTGGCATCAAAAGTAGTATTAGGATTGCCATTTTCGTCTAAATAAATAGGGTAACCATTGACGGTTTCCTTGTATCGGTAAGCGTATAGCGAGTTGAAATCATCACCTTCGCGATAGTAATACAATGGGTTACGAGCGTATTCCACAGCATTAGTAGGCTTACTGCTCACTTTTTCAATGGTATTTTTGTTGTAGGCAAAGGTAGTTCCTACGCTAAGTTGCAAATCGTCAGCTAATTTGCGAGTAGCGTTCAAACTCACTTCTATTCCTTTGTTTAGCAAAGCTCCGTTGTTGATAAGTCGGCGTTGAGCCCCTACGGTAGGGTCGAGTTCGGTGAGTACCAAAAGGTCAGAACTATAACGGCGGTAGAGGTCGATACTTCCTGAAAGCCAATGCCACATCCCGAAATCAATACCTATATTAGCAGTTTCAGTCTTTTCCCAACGCAATTTAGGGTTTGGCAAATCGGTATCGTTGAACTGTAAATATTGTTGAGAAGGGTAAGCGCCTCGCACATCGGTGAGCAAACGTCCGCGCAAGAAAGGAGTGGTAGTTTGGTCTACATTTCCGCTGATACCATACGTGAGGCGTAATTTTAGCAAATTGATATCATTCATATTGAAGAAGTTTTCGCGATGTATATTCCAGCTCCCGCCTACCGACCATAGCGGACGGTATTTGTATTTAGGGTCTGCGCCAAACATATCGGCTTGGTCTATGCGTACACTCGCTGTAAGGTTGTATTTCTGGCGATATGAATAACCAAAATTGCTGTAGAAAGAAATGAAGCGGTGTTTGGTTTCGCTCTGCTGATTGCGGTTTAGCGAGAGCGATTGCCTGCCATATAGATAAGAAGTTACCCCAGGGTTGAAGAGCTCTTTCCAGTTGAGGGTAGGAAAAGAAAGCGTTTGCTCGTCGTAGCCGTAATGCGCTTCTAAAATATTGCGCGGAGTATAGTGCTGACGCATTTCAAAACCTACCAAAGCCGTTACATTGTGCACCTCAGTAAAAGTGCGGTTGAAATCTAACTGCTGACGAAAAGTATAGTGCTGGTTTTGTCTTTTTTGTTGTTCGTAATAACCGCCTTCGGGTAGTTCGGAAGAGAATTTTTGAGTATTAGCATCTTGTTTTACTAATTGGTTATGGCGTAAACGCATATAATAAGTGTCTTTACCTAAGAAAGTTTCGCTGTCGGAAGTGTTCAGTTCGTACTGAAAATAACTTTGATATTGCAGCCCTTTGAGGATAGACACTTGCAGATTTACAAACGGGCGCAAGTTGAGAGCGTGTTGCTTTTGGTGTTCTTGAGCGATTGATTCCAATAAATTGAAGCTATACGAGCGGAAAGCATCGTTGCCTGCAATCTGTTCTAAGATATAGCCGTTGATAGGGGCTACTAAGTTAAAACCCGCATACGGATTTGTACCTAATAACGAAGTGTAGCGCGGTTGCCCCAGTGGATTGGTATAGGCGTTGCGCATTGGTTCGGCTACAGCATCAATAGCGGTATACCTGCCGTTTACCCCTATAGTACTTTTTAGCCAAGAGGTGAGCTGATAAGTATTTTTTAAATAGAGGTTGAGCGCGCGAGTTTTTTCGGTAACGATGCGCTCATCGGTGTCTTCATATTGCAAGGAAGCGTAGTTCTGACTGCGGTTATTGCCACTTTCTACACTTATGTTGTAACGCTTGCTAACGATAGGCTGCCATACATAACGCTTGAAGTCACGAAGGTAATCGCGATTGCGCCACTCGTTGAGGGTGCTATTCACTTGTTGTGCATTGAGTTTTCCTTGGGCTTGGTCGCGATAGAGCTGAAAGAGAGGTGAGTAGTATCGCACGGTTTGCCTTCCGCCAATAGTTCCGTAAGATTCAAAGAGGGTATTTACATTGCCATTGCTATCGGCTAATTTGCTTTGGTAGAAAGCTGTTTCGAGATCGATGAGTTCGGAAGTAGAAGCGTAGTGCATACGGTCTACATTGGGTTTAAAGGTATAAGAAAGGTCGGTGTGTACATTGATGCGCAAACCGTTATGCAATCCTTTTTTGGTAACGATTACAATCACGCCATTGGCAGCGCGTACCCCGTAGATAGCCGTAGCAGCAGCGTCTTTTAGTACTGTTACTGATTCAATATCTTGTGGGTTGATTTCTTCTAACGGGATATCAGTAGGGATATTGTCTATCACAACGAGAGGTGTATACCCCACATTGCCCGAGAAAGTGCCTACACCGCGCAAAATAGGAACTTCCTTACCCGTAGAAGGGTCTTTTGTGAAGCGCAAACCTGCAACTTGCCCTTCTATGACATCTTTGAGAGTAGCATTGATTTGCCGATTGATTTGCGAAGGTTTGATTTCGGTATACGCCGAAGTGGTTTGCGACTTTCGAAGATTTTGATAGCCTGTAGCCACTACATCAACCGATGACAGTTGAATGATACTGTCCTTAGGAGTAACGGGCGTCTGCCCCATTGCTACACAACAAGGCAAGAGTGCGCACACGATTAGATATTTTTTCATAAATATTAGTTATTAGTGGGTTAGTAGTAAAAAGTTAAGAGTTAAAGGTTTTTAGAAGCGGCAAAAGTAGTAAATAGAAGTGAAGTGTACAAATTATTTTGAAGAAAACTAAATAAAAAACTTTGTCGAAATCTTAACACTGGTTGTGCTATAGATTTTGACAAAGTTTATGAGGTGAAAATGTTTTTCTTAAATTTAACGAGAGTTGTGAATAACTAAAGCTCCTTGCTCTTCATAATAAGGGAATTTATCATCACTTGAAATGAGTATCAAATTTTCTGTAATGGAATGAGCAATAATAGCAAGGTCGTTAGGGTCATTATGATTAGGTACAAAAACAAGACGAGCCGTTGCAAAGGCATGTCGTTCTTCAAAAGGAAGAATTTCTACCATATCAATAGTTTTTAAGATGTGTTTTATGAATTTATCTCCTGTGTTTAATAACTCATAATTAATGTTTTTAAACTTTTTCTTTCTATATAATTGAGCTATTTCTAATAATGAAATAGTACTTACATAGAAATTGTTTTCATCATCTAATAAAATTTGTTTAACATTATCTCGAATTTCATTATTTCGACCTTCAAATAAGATAATGATAATGTTGGTGTCTAAAAGGTAGTTCATAGTTTTTCTTCTTGTAATAGTCTTGTCATCATATTAGAGCCATAGATAAGGTCTCTATCTTCTTCAGCAATTGTAAAAAGAGGTTTTTTTTGGAGCTCTAATGCTACTTCCCAAAGGGTTTTCTTCTTTTTTTTAGGAGGAATTGAGCTTTTGGTTACATTGTTTGTAGCTCTTCTTTTTCTGGTGGTTGTTTTTGGTTTTTCTAAAATAGTTGTACTCATAAGTAAATATTATAAATGGTTAAATACTTCAGCAAAGTGTTTTTATTTTTTTCAGTTATAACTTCTTAATTGTTAATTAAGGTAAAGTAGCTCCTACGGCGATGTCGCAACGGTGTCCTGGTTGTCCGTGAGGAGGATTGGGTTTACCTGAAAAGCCAGGTTCGGTAGTACCTGTGTGTTGTTGTGCTTGTTGAGGGTCGATTACAATTTGCTGTTGGGTTACTTGTTGTTGAGGGGCAGCAGGTTGTGCAACAGGTTTGCTATTGAGGGGTGCGCCTACAGGTATATCGCAACGGTGTCCTGGTTGTCCGTGAGGGGGGTTGAGTTTTTCGCCCTTAGGTCCTACATAACTTTGCTGGGTTTGAGGTTGTTGTACTTGTACTACTTGTTGAGGCATACCACCTGAAACTACAGGCATCGCTTCTCCTTGTGATACAGGGTGTGCTTGAGATTGTGCTTGGGCAACTACATTGCCATCGTTGGGCAGTGGAGCACCTACAGCTATATCACAACGGTGTCCTGGCTGTCCGTGAGGAGGATTAAGTGTTACTCCAGTAGGGGTAGAAGGCAAAGTAGCTTGCGTAGTGTTGTTGTTCATTTGTTCAAAAGGATTGCCTTCTTTTGATTTATCGCGTTGTGCTTCAGCTAATTCAGTGTTAGCAAGAGCATCATCGGCAACGAGTATTTCTTGAGGAGTGTTTTGGCAAGCAGTGAGTGCAAGCCCTGAAAGAGATATTGTTATAAAGCGTGTATTCATTTTATGGAAAGTTTTTAGATTGCAAAAGTAAGAATAATTTGTTAATTATCAATTGTTAATTGTCAATTATTTTGTATCTTTGCCGTCTGTAACAATACTTTACAAAGTATGAACTTCAAAGAATTTTTTAAAAAATCAGGAAAACAACTTGCTTGGCAACTGCTTTTTGCCACAATAGCAGTGGTGTTATTGGTGTGGATATCACTCAAATTTTTACAACTCTACACCGCTCACGGTAAGTTTGTGGTAGTGCCCGATCTTACTAACAAAAGCCTTACCGAAGTGCAAATCCTCCTCGAAGAACAAGATTTGCGTTGCGAGGTAATCGATTCTACCGAGTATAATCCTGAATATCCACCCTTAGCAGTGATTAGTCAGAGTCCCGAGCCTAATGAGCGAGTGAAGTACAATCGCAAAATATATCTCACGCTCAATCCTAAAGGCTATCACAAAGTAACTGTTCCTAAGGTGATACAAGTAACACGCCGGAATGCGGAGGCTACCCTGCAATCGGTAGGGCTTACCATTGGGCAGGTAACTTATGTAGATAATATCGGTAAGGATATGGTGCTTGAGATGCAATACAATGGCAAGCCAGTGCAACCAGGTGATAAGTTAGTAAAGACTTCACGCATCGATCTAATTTGCGGTAATGGCTTTGAAACACGTGATACAATTCCCGACGAAATACCGATAGAGGAGCTGATGGGGGATTAGCATTTTGCCTAAGTTTTAATCCTTAACTACAACAAATTAATCCAAAACAATCTCTAAAAATTCTATGACTTTGTACGAAGAAGATTTAGTAGACGATTTAGAACCAGACGACGAGGAAGCTCCCGAACTCTACGAACATTATTCATTTACAGCAGGCAAGGGGCAAGAACCTTTGCGTGTGGATAAGTTTTTGATGAATTTTGTAGAAAATGCAACTCGCAACAAGGTACAACAAGCAGCTAAACAGGGGAATATCTTCGTAAATGGCGAACCAGTGAAAGCCAATCACCGTGTGAAAGCTAACGATGTGGTAAAAGTTCTCCTCTCTCACCCTCCACACGAGGATTTGTTAGTGCCCGAGAATATCCCTTTAAATATTGTATATGAAGATGAAGCCTTGCTTGTGGTGAATAAACCTGCGGGTATGGTAGTACACCCAGGGCACGGCAACTATAGCGGAACGCTCATCAATGCATTAGTGTATCACTTTGAGCATTTGCCTAACAACAGCAGCAATCGCCCAGGGCTGGTGCATCGCATTGATAAAGATACTAGCGGACTATTGGTAATCGCCAAAACTGAAGAGGCTATGTTGCACCTCACACAACAGTTTTTTCACAAAACTACTCAGCGTGAGTATATCGCCTTGGTATGGGGCAATATAGAAGAAGATGAAGGAACCGTGCGAGGGCATATAGGGCGACACTTGAAAGATCGTTTGCAAATGGATGTTTTCCCCGATGGTTCTCACGGCAAAGAGGCAGTAACACATTACAAAGTATTAGAGCGTTTTGGCTATGTAACCCTTGTGTCCTGCCGGTTAGAAACAGGGCGCACTCACCAAATAAGGGTACATTTAAAACATATAGGACATACCCTTTTCAACGACGAGCGTTATGGTGGCAATAAAATACTGAAAGGCACTACCTTTGCTAAATATAAACAATTTGTAGAGAATTGTTTTACCGTATTACCCCGGCAAGCCCTACACGCCAAAACATTAGGTTTTGAGCATCCTGTAACCCACGAATTTTTGAGTTTTGATAGTGAACTCCCCGATGATATGCAGACGTGTATCGAGAAATGGCGTTCCTACAAACTAACTTCTAACCTCTAACCCCCTAATATGGCTTGGATATATCTTGTGTTAGCAGGATTTTTTGAAGTTCTTTTTGTGTTTAGTATGGGTAAAGCACGTGAGACTGTTGGCAGACAGAGTTTCTTGTGGTATGCACTTTTTGTGATTGCATTTTTACTGAGTATGTGGTTGATGATGAAAGCCACCAAAACCCTCCCGTTAGGTACGGCTTATGCTGTATGGACAGGTATAGGAGCAGTAGGCTCTGTAGTGGTAGGAATGCTCTTTTTCAAAGAACCTATAACTCTCTGGCGAGTAGTGTTTCTGGTTACCCTTATCAGCTCCATTATCGGACTGAAACTGACAAATTAGCCATTGTTAATTGTTAATTGATTTTATGATATTACACTCTCAAATTATAGGAGAAGGAACTCCCTTTGTGATTTTACACGGATTTTTAGGAATGTCCGATAATTGGCGTTCCTTAGCTCTTAGATATGCCGAAGCAGGTTTTCAACTGCATTTAGTAGACCAACGCAATCACGGGCGCAGCTTCCACAGCGATGATTTTAGCTATCCGCTAATGGTACAAGATTTACTACAATATGCTGAAGCTCATCAGTTGGAGGCTTTTCATTTAATGGGACACTCTATGGGGGGCAAAACAGCAATGCTCTTTGCTACTGAATATCCCGAAAAGGTACTCTCACTCATCGTCGCCGATATGGCACCTAAATATTTTCCACCTCATCACGAACAAATATTACGAGGATTAGCATCTCTTAATTTTAACAAAATTACCTCGCGTGTAGAGGCTGATAAAGCACTTGCTGCTTATGTGAGTGATATAGGCACCCGTCAGTTCTTACTTAAAAATCTCTATTGGGAAACCCCAGGGCATTTAGGTTTACGCCTGAATCTTCCGGCGCTTATTGCCAACGAGAGTGAGATAGGTGCTGAACTGCCTGATAGCAATATGTACAATGGTAAAACGCTTTTTATCAAAGGCGAGTATCCTGAATATGTAATGCCTGAAGACGAAACACTTATATATACTCATTTTCCTCACGCTATTATAGAGACCGTGAGCAAAGCAGGACATTGGTTACACGCCCAAAATCCTAATGAATTTTACGATAAAACGATACATTTTCTATGCAATTCCTAAAGTTTTTTATAAGCCTGATGATTTCGGCAACGCTTATATTTTTGTTGTGTGTGTTGAATGTAGGAGCTACTATTGAGGGTTATCTCACAGCGGTACTTGCTGCCTTTGTACTCTCTTGCCTGAACGGCTATGTGCGTCCGTTGTTAGAGTACATACTGATGCCTGTTGCCGAACTCACTTTTGGACTTACAATGTTTCTGAACAATACCCTAATGGTACTCCTTGCTTCCCTAATTGTAGGAGGTTTTAAAGTATATGGTTTTTTGGGAGCTTTGCTGTTTAGCACTTGTTTATCACTTGCACAAACCATTACAATCACTCCTTTTGAACAAGCAATGGCAAATAAAAAGAGAGAAAATAAAAACTTTTAGTAAAACACTGAGAAAGGGAAATATCATTGTAGTAGGCAAAAGGTAGAAGATGTGTTTTGCAATTAAAAGAAACAACAATCTAAAAAGGAAAGGCTGTCCTTAAAAGTTTAATTTAAACTTTTTGGGCAGCCTTTTTTTAAGAGAAAAACTTATTAACTTTTTGCTTATTCACTTTTCTTTTTCAAGTTTTCTACAACTTGAGCTGAGGCGGTGAAAGACGTAATCATATTGTTGAGCATTTCGTTACCTGCTTCGGGAGAGTTAGGCAACAAAATGAGGTTGCTTTTGGTTTGCTGACCGACAGCTTGTAGTGTGTCATAATGTTGTGTAACAACAATAAGTGCAGAGGCTTCTTGTGAGCTAACCCCTACTTTTTGGAGTACATCAACGCTTTCTACCAATCCGCGTGCTATTTCGCGGCGCTGGTCGGCGATACCTTGACCTTGGAGGCGTTTGCTTTCGGCTTCAGCTTTAGCTTTTTCGACGATGAGGATACGTTGTGCATCACCTTCGTATTGAGCGGCTACTTTTTCACGTTCGGCGGCGTTGATGCGGTTCATCGCTGCTTTTACTTGGGCATCGGGGTCAATATCGGTAACCAAGGTTTTGATGATGTCGTAACCGTAAGTTTCCATAGACTCTTGAACTTCGCGTTTTACAGCGATAGCGATGTCGTCTTTCTTAACGAATACATCGTCTAATTTCATTTTAGGTACTTCGGCACGAACTACATCGAACACATAGCTGGTAATCTGGTCGTGAGGGTATTCGAGTTTGTAGATGGCATCGTACACCTTTTCTTTGATAACGACAAATTGTACCGACACTTTGATTTTTACGAATACATCGTCTAAAGTTTTGGTTTCTACAATCACATCAAGCTGCTGGATTTTAAGGCTGATGCGTGCCGCTACTTTATCGATGATAGGTATTTTCATTTGTAAACCCGAATGGCGAATGCTTTCGAATTTACCAAAACGCTCTATTGATACCGCTGTTTGTTGGCGTACGGTGAAGAAGGTAGAGAGCAAAAAAATCAATCCAAAAAAGATGATAATGTAAAAAAAGTAAGGCATAATAAATAAAATATTTTAGGTTGTTATACGGCACAAAGATACGAATTAATTAGCAAATTAGCAAATTAGTAGATTAGCAAATTTGTTATTTTTTAATTGAAGTGTACCATTCTTCACCTGTAAGGTCATATATTTTTTGGATTTTGTAGAGGAACTCTTCAAAATCGAGATTGAGGTCTATGAGATTACCCGATTTTATATCAAACACCCAACCGTGCACAGCAGGGAATTTATTTTTTAGGTAACTTTCCTGTACGACAGCCATTTTGGTTACGTTGAAGCATTGTTCTTCGACGTTGAGTTCTACCAATCGGCGGTAACGCTGGTCGATATCGGTAATGGCATCGAGTTCAGCGTGATGTAAGCGATATACATCGCGGATGGTTCGCAACCAAGGGTTTAGCAAGCCGTAGTCCTTGGCTTGCATAGCCGCTTTTACGCCTCCGCAATCGTAGTGTCCACACACGACGATATGTTTTACTTGCAGGTGTTCTACAGCGTATTGAATGACAGCAGTAGAGCTCATATCGAGAGTGTTTACCACATTGGCGATATTGCGGTGTACGAACACTTTGCCAGGACCGACACCCATTAGTTCTTCGGTGGCTACACGGCTATCGGAACAACCGATGTAGAGATAATCGGGAGTTTGGTCTTCAGCGAGTTTTTCAAAGAAATAGGGGTCGCCTTCTTTGCGGCGTTTTACCCATTCGCGGTTGTTTTCGAATATTTTTTTGTATGTAGGCATAAATTAGGTGACAGGTTGTAAAGGTAAGAATAATTTGTTAATTAGTTAATTTGGCAATGAGAAATTTAGCATAAATCTCTTGCGATGAGGCGTGACATTCCTTCTTTTTTAGCGGCTTCATCTCCCCGTAGACCGTGGAGGTATACTCCTAAACAGGCCGCTTTTATAGCACTATAGCCCTGAGCGAGCAAGCTGGTGAGCATACCGGTGAGCACATCGCCACTGCCTGCTGTTGCCATTCCGGCATTGCCGGTGCTATTCACCCAATAATGCTCGCCATTGGTAATCATTGTGTAAGCTCCTTTGATAAGGAGGAGTACTTTGTGCTCTTTGGCAAAATCTTTAGCTTTGGCAAGTTTGTGCAAGTCGTCGTCCCATTTGCCTATCAGGCGTTCTAACTCTTTAGGATGGGGGGTGAGGATTGTATTTTTGGGCAACAAAGTTACTTTTTCGGGGTGTTGAGAGAGAATGTTCAGCGCATCGGCATCGAGGACAAAAGGCGTATCGGGGTATTGTTGCAACAGACTAAACAGCGCGTTAGCCGTATCGGGGTGAGTGCCCCAACCCACGCCTACACCTATAGCCGAGGGTGCAAAAGGAATTTTCATAGCCCTGTAATGCTTAGCCTCGTCGCAGGTGAGCACCATTGCCTCGGGTAAGGCAGTTTGTAACACTGTATAGCCACATTCGGGGATAGCTACAGTGAGTAGCCCTACACCTGTGCGCAATGCAGCTGTACCACTGAGCACTACTGCGCCCATCTTGCCATAACTACCACCTATAAGCAAAGCGTGACCATAAGTACCTTTGTGTGAGAATTTTGTACGTTGGTGTTGCAATTGCAGTATATCGGGTTCGAGGTAGTAGTAATCGGGTTGCAGGGTGTTTAGGAAGTGGGTATCTAAGCCTATATCAAGCACTTCCCAATGAGGGATATACTTTCCTGTGGAAGGTAGCAAGAAGGGGAGTTTAGGGGTTTGGAAGGTGAGCAGCTGGTGAGGGTGTACCCAAATGTCCTCGGGTGAAGGAATGCGGTCGGTAGGGAGCCCTGAGGGCATATCTACACTTATGATATAGCTATTGGAATCGTTGAGTTTTTGGAATAGCTGTTGCAGCCAAATAGGGACTGGGCGGGAGAGCCCAATGCCAAAAACAGCATCGATTACCACCTTTTCAAAGCAGATTTGAGAGGCTTGTTCGGCTTGTATTTCGGTTATGGTAATACCTTGTTCTTCTAAGAGTGTTTTGTTCTGCTGGCAATCGGGGGAGAGGTGGTCGCTAAAGCGCAATAAATAAGTAGTTACGTGCCAACCATCGGCAGAGAGCATACGCGCTAAGGCAAGTCCGTCGCCACCGTTGTTACCTGTGCCGGCTAATACAGTAAAAGTTTCCTTTTTAGAGCAGTGTTGTTTTATCCAATCGAAAAGTTTTGTAGCAGCGCGTTCCATCAGTTGCCAAGAGGAGATATTTTGGGCAGTGAGGGTTTGGGCATCGGCATCACGGAGTTGTTGAGAGCTAAGGATTTTCATTTTTAGGTAAGAGGTGTTTTTATTGTCGGTTTTTTTGTTGAGAGGAAAGACTCTGAAGTATCAGAATTTCTCTGGTAATTAATATGAGTTGGTTGTGAATAATTGTCTAATAATTAATTAGTTGACTTTGTCAAAGTCCTTAGACTTTGACAAAGTTTGCACTTCTTCATCAGTCATTTCTGGAAGTATTCCGGTAAGGCTATCTAAAAGGGCATCAATATTAGTATGTTCCATCCGTTCTTGCCATTCTTCATCTTGAATGTAAAGAGCTTTTAGGTGATTTTCCATATAAGTAGAAAGGTTCATACCTATTTCGGTAGCGTAGTGTTGTGCTTTTTCCAAAACTACAGGATCTATGATTAAGGTGTTCATAAGTTTGCTTTTTTAGTTTTAGACTACAAAAGTAAGAAATGGGGCTGTCCTAAAAGTTTTTCTTGAGG
>NZ_KB291392.1:3546-6212 GCF_000318295.1 Capnocytophaga sp. oral taxon 326 str. F0382 | reverse complement strand
ACTTTGTCAAAGTTTTGGGACTTTGACAAAGTTTGAGCTGCAAAGGCGATTTTGAGATTTTTTTGTAATCTCCTGTTGAGAATACTCTTAGAGTTTATCTAATTAAAAGTCCCAAACCTACTCCTATGAAATATTGTGGTTCGTCTTGCCACAATGTACGTCCACTACTAATGTCTAACTGTAGAGTAGGGGTGAGGAGATAGGCAAAACCTGCATTGATATTGTGCTCAGGAGCACGCATTCCATTATAGGAAGCGTAATACTCAACGAAGCTCCATAGCTTGTTGTTGGGAGCATAATTGACCTGAGCAGTAACATCCAAATTTTCAAATTGCCCAGAACTACGAGCGCCATAAGCTAATGAAAGCTGGTCGGTAAGAGAGCTTTCGAAAGCTAAACAAGCGTCGAAAGTATAAGTCTTAGCGTCTGTTTTGCTGTATTGCCCGTAACCAATGAGCCCTACTGAGGGGATAAAACGCTGTTCCGATTCGTATAAACGCTGTTTTACGCTGAAGGTAGTGCTACTAAAATCGGGGGTACGGAGGTCAAAATCGCCTTCTAAGCGGATTTCGGTGTTTGAGATAAGTCCGTAACGCAACATTAGATTCGCACTGCTATCTTCTTTGCTGAAAACATATCCATTTTCTATTTGAAACTGACCTTTGGGTAGTGTGTACACTCCTTCACTTTGGTCGGGGCGATCGGTATTGATGTTTTCATCGTTTTGAGCAATAGCCAAAGAACTGCAACACAAGCACAAAAGGAGTAAAAAAAGGTTATTCTTCAATTTTCTCATATAGGAAATTATTAAAAGGGAAGCGGGTGATGTGTATCTCCTTCACTTTTTCGTACACTACCTCACGGAATTCTTCGAGATTGTTTTTATTGAGTGCCGAAATAAACAGAACATCACGCCCCATTCGCTGCATCCAAGTTTGTTTCCATTCTTCAAGGGTGAAGTGCTTTTTAGTGCGCTCGGTAGCCAAATCGTCTTCGGCAATTTCTTCATTAGTATACGCATCAATCTTGTTGAATACCATAATGGTAGGTTTATCGGCGCTGTGAATTTCGGCTAATATTTGATTTACTGATTGGATATGTTCCTCAAAATTAGGGTGCGAAATATCTACTACGTGCAAGAGCAAATCGGCTTCGCGTACCTCGTCGAGGGTACTTTTGAACGATTCAATGAGCTGTGTAGGTAGTTTGCGAATGAACCCTACGGTATCGCTGAGCAAGAAAGGTAGGTTTTCAATCACGACCTTGCGCACAGTGGTATCGAGGGTAGCAAAGAGCTTGTTTTCGGCAAAGACTTCGCTTTTGCTAATGACATTCATTAGGGTAGATTTGCCCACATTGGTATAACCGATGAGCGCCACACGTACTAATGCTCCGCGGTTGCTGCGCTGGGTTGCCATTTGTTTATCGATGGCGGTGAGTTTCTTTTTGAGCAGGGCAATACGGTCGCGCACGATACGGCGGTCGGTTTCGATTTCGGTTTCACCAGGACCACGCATACCGATACCGCCTCGCTGACGTTCGAGGTGCGTCCATAATCCCGTAAGGCGCGGTAAGAGGTATTCGTATTGTGCCAATTCGACTTGTGTGCGCGAATAGCTGGTTTGTGCACGCTGGGCAAAAATATCGAGAATAAGCCCTGTACGGTCTAATATTTTAGCTTTGAGAATACGCTCGATGTTTTTCTGTTGGGCAGGCGTAAGCTCATCGTCGAAGATGACAGTACCTACCTCATTTTCTTCAACAAATTGCTGTACTTCTTCCATTTTACCGGTACCGATGAAGGTTTTAGGGTTGGGCACGTCTAATTTTTGGGTGAAGCGTTTGAGCACTTCACCTCCAGCGGTATAGGTAAGAAATTCGAGTTCGTCGAGGTATTCTTTAGATTTTTCTTCTGTTTGTAATTGATTGATAATCCCTACGAGTACAACTTTCTCGTAAGTAAGATTGATTTGTTCTAACATTTGTTAATCCCATTTATTGCGAGTAGAAAGAGCGTATTTGCCCCCTCCAGTAAAGAGTAAAGCTAAGGCCCCTAAGAAGAATAAGGCGGGCAATTCGGGAACCCAACCACCGTGAGGGTTAAGGGCGGTAAGTGAATCAGAATAGGCTAAATAGAGTGTAGCCAGTCCGTTGAGGAACATCACAAGAGCTCCTAAACGCGAGCGGAATCCCAAAACAATGAGCAGGGGCGCCACAATTTCGCCTACGAATACGCCATAGGCTATAAAAGTGGGAAGACCTTTAGCTTCTAAAGTGCTTTGAACAAAAGCAAAGGCATCGGCGTGTAATAATTTGTTGATGCCGTGAGGAATCATTAATAAGCCTACAGTAAGGCGGAGAACGAGTAGTCCTAAATCTCTGTTTTTCATAAAATGGAGGTATTTTTAAGTTTATGGGGGCAAAGGTAATAAAAAATTACGAGTTACGAATGACGAATGACGAAGTCGTAGCACGACGGGCGATAAAGTATAGTGACGAATGACGAATTACGAATGACGAAAAGAGGGGGCCAAAAATTCTATATTGAGGGGGGCGTTTGCAAAACGCCCCTACAATGTGACTTAAAGTAATTGATTATCAAGTTTATAGGATTTGTTAAATTTTCTTGCCTGTGCGGCTCGCACCTTTGATAAAGTGTAGGGATA
>NZ_KB291392.1:0-3526 GCF_000318295.1 Capnocytophaga sp. oral taxon 326 str. F0382 | reverse complement strand
GGGGCAGTTTTGTATGGAGTGGAAAAGGGGATTAGTATTCGTATTCTTTAATTTCTTCTAGCTTACCTTCACTATTATATTCCTTTATAGTTTTAGGATAACCCTCTGGAGTATATTCATACTCATAACGATAAGTAGTTTTGTGAGTGTTGGTTTGTCCATTATATGAATATGTATAGGTTCTTTCCTTAGAGATAATATTATTTTTGCAAAAGTCGCTTTCATCATAAGTTTCTGGTTCGAGTGTTAAAGTATTCAAAGAATGAAGAGTCTTAGCATTGTCGTATTTAAAATTGGTTATAGTAGTACTTCCTTGAGGATGAGTTTCTTCTTTTGTTATAACATTACCATTAGAAAGAATATAGATGATTTTAGAATTTTTTATAGTGCTGGTTATTACGGCTTCTTGTGCATTCACATAATACTCTTTGATATTCACAGTAATGTTTGCATTAGTGTAATTGAAAGTATGAGTTTCATAACGTTTTTCCCCATTATTTAAACTTCCTTTATAGGTAAATTGTTTTAGTTTACCATTCTCGTATTTGTACTCTATAGTCCCATTCCCATTAAGTTTCATAGGGTAGGTAATTTCTTTTCGCTCTAAATTACCACTGCCGTCATAGAAGAAAGTTTCTGTTTTATTCTCTCTGTCAATAGAGCCGTCTTCTTGAGCTTCTTTTCTTTCTTGGATACGCCCTTGAGCATCATATTTAAGAGTAGTGATTTGGGTAGAGCCAGTTTGTACTCCGTCAATGAGTTCTCTCTCAGAAAAAGAGGTTATTTTTCCATTTTCATAGTGAGCTATAACTTCATAGGTGTGTTTTCCGTCTGGCTCAAAGGAAATCATTCGTTCAACTTTCATTGTAGGGGTTTGTGTGGTGCTTGTAACAGTAGTTGAGGTAGTACCACCATTACCATTGTTTCCACCACCGTTATTGTTGTTATCATCATCGTTTTTGCTACAAGCGGCTAATGTAGCGATAGCCAAAAGGCTTACTAAAAAATGCTTCATAATGCTATAAGATTTATAATTTTGGGGCAAAGATAGTAAAAAATTACGAATTACGAATGACGAGAGACGAATGACGAGTTACGAAGTTGTAGTACGACGGGCAATAAAGTATAGTGACGAATGACGAGTGACGAGTGACGAATGACAAAAAGAGGGTGTTCCAAAAATTCTATATTGAGGGGGCGTTTGCAAAACGCCCCTACACAACGCACTCTAAAAGTGTTTGATTATCAATTTTATAGAATATACTAAAGTTTCTTACCTTTGCAGCTCGCATCTTTGGCAAAGTGTAGGGATAAAAAAACTGCCCGCGGAGATGGGGCAGTTTTGTATAGAGTGGAAAAGGGGATTAATATTCGTATTCAATAGTGCTATTAAATTCTCTTACGCCGTTTTCTTCTGTATACAGTTTTACTATCGTTGGGTAGCCATCAGCATTATAAGTGTGGTCACTAGTGCGAATAAAAACAATTTTTCTGCTGCCTGATTTCTCTGTATAGTTATATTTTTCTTTTATAACATTGTTTTTTCCATTATAGGCTTCAAGAGTTTTTGTAGGGTCAGGATTGAATATTCCGATCATCTCATAACGAGGGTTGTGCTTGGTGTCATAAGTATATTCTCTTGTAGTGGTAGAATATTCAGTTTCTTCTACTTTTTTCACTACATTACCTCCAGAAAGGGTATAAGTTATAGTTTGAGTACCATTAGAAGAAACAGTGTTAGTTACTACCACACCATTAAGGTCTTTTTCATATCCAGTTTCTACTTCAATTACTGTATTGCCATTATAGGTGAATTGTCTCTCGGTATAACGTGTGCCACTTTGGGTGTCACCACTTTTAAGATAAATAGTGGTAGGATAGCTTTTTAATACAGTAGTAACCTGATTATTTGTGTAAGAATACTCATACGTGGTAGTATAGTCATTTCTTTCGCGTTTTTCAGTTGAACGAGAAAGCTTTCCATTTTCATAAAAGTAGTTTTCCTCGAAGCTTTTCCTTCCAGCATTTTCTGTTTTTACTTTTTTTACTAAATTACCTTCGTAGTGAATAGTAGTAACTTGAGTAGTACCTGTTTGTACACCATCTTTGTAATAAGAGGAATGTTGTGAAATAGGTCGTCCTCCTTGAAAAGTAAAGGTTATCACCTCTTCAAGATTTCCATTTTTGTTTTTTGCTGTAATTTTCTTAACCAGATGGTTTGCTGAATCACTGCCATTGTCGTCGTTTTTGCAACATCCTATAAGTGTAGCCACTGCCAAAAGGCTGAATAAAATTTTCTTCATAATGCTATAAGTATTTAAATTTTGGGGCAAAGATAGTAAAAAATTACGAAGTCGTAGCACGACGGGCAATTAAAAAAAACTGTTCCAAAAATTCTATATTGAGGGGGCGTTTGCAAAACGCCCCTACAAAATGATTAAAAGTGATTGATTATCAGATTTATAGAATATGCCAATTTTTTTTGCCCGTGCGGCTCGCACCTTTGATAAAGTGTAGGGATAAAAAAACTGCCCGCGGAGATGGGGCAGTTTTGTATGGAGTGGAAAAGGGGATTAATACTCGTATTCTTTAGTACCTCGAAACTCTCTTGCACCATTTCCTTTTTCCTTATATTGTTTTACTACGGTTGGGTAACCATTAGCATTATAAGTGTACTCAAAGATGCTAAGAGTTTCGTTTTTTGTGCCATTGTGCTCACGAGTATTTTTATAAGTTAAGATATTGTTCTTCCCATTATCAACTTCAAGAAAATTTGTCGGGTCTGGATCTACAAAATTAGTTATATAGTGTAATGGATTAGACTTAGTATCATAAGTGTATTCTTCTACAGAGTTAGAATAAGAATTTTCTTCTACTTCCTTCACAACATTTCCACCAGAAAGAGTATAAGTTATAGTGTTAGTGCCATAAGAAGTATCAGTTACCACTGCACCATTAAGGTCTTTTTCATATTGAGTTGTTACTTCAATTACTGTATTACCTCTGTAGGTAAATTGTCTTTCTTCATAATAAGTACCACTTTGGACATTTCCATTTACATAAATAGTAGTAGGACGGCTTTTCAATACATTGGTAAGCTGATTTCCTGCATAAGAATACTGATACGTAGTAGTATAGTTATTCCTTTCATACTTCTCTGTTTTAGTAGCTACCTTTCCATCTTTATACGTGAAGTTTTGCTCAGAGTTATCTCTTCTTGCATTTTCTACTTTTATCCGTTTAACAAAATTTCCTTCATAACTGATATTGGTAATAACAGTAGTACCTGTCTGCACACCATTGTCATATTTAGTATAAGAGTGTGATATAGGGCGTCCTCCCTCATAAGTAAGTGTTATTACCTCTTCGAGGTTTCCATCCTTGTTCTTGGTAGTAATTTTCTTAACCAGATGGTTTGCTGAATCACTGCCATTGTCGTCGTTTTTGCAACATCCTATAAGTGTAGCCACTGCCAAAAGGCTGAATAAAATTTTCTTCATAATGCTATAAGTATTTAAATTTTGGG